>CAZSKF010000001.1:0-69279 GCA_964607405.1 uncultured Proteiniphilum sp.
CGTTTTACTACTTTCCACAAATGTGAAATGTAAGATATAATTTTATTTGGAGTGATTATTGTTTGTGGAGAGTAGAATATCGCTCGGCGTGGTATCAATAATATGTGGTTTTAGTTTTATTAATATGAGTTTTGCCCATTTTCTGTTAAATATATTAACTAAACCGACCTGTTTTGTCATTTCCACAAATGTGGAATGTAGGAAAACTTTTTGTATCCTCATTTCCACAAATGTGAAATAGTCCATTCCGCACGGAATACTACCAAAAACATGTGTGATGGGTACGAAACGGAACTGAATGGTGTGCCTCATATATGTTTATTAACAGATACGCAGTTACATAACGTTAATATGGTTTGTTAAATGCTCCATTTGGGTTTGTTTCCTCTGTTTCACATATGTGAAATGAAGGAAAACAAATTATATATTACCTTTCACATATGTGAAATGTACCAAAGCAAATTATATCCTACCTTTCACATGTGTGAAATTGAATGGATTTTCAGGAATATTTTAGATTTGGGATGGTGTTTTATTTGCAAAAATTATTTTTATGCTGCACTTTTGTCATGACAAATCAGGGAGACTGACAAAATGTCATGTCGCGTGTCATGACAATATATCCGAAAGGTGCCAAAGCTTTATGCCGCGTGCCACAAACAAAAAAAGGATGCCCACACATTGCGAGCATCCTTTTTATATTTAATCAAGCTTTAGTACTATTCTTCGGGCATCATCACTACAACAGCTTCGTTGCCTTGAGATAATAATTGCTTAGCAAAATCTTTAATATCATCAGCAGTGATAGATTTAACGATATCCAAATAGTTAGAGTACAAATCTTCGCCATAGAAATACTTATTGCTTAAGATTCCTAGCCAGTAGTTGTTCTCTTTCAAGTTTTCGGTATATTGTTTCATCATATATTCTTTCACTTTGCTAAAGTCTTCGGCACGTGGGCCATTCTCTGCAATAGAGTTAAGCTCTCTGTGAATAATCACATTCAGGTCGTTTACCTTTGCAGGGTCTGTATCATATACAATCTGCAAGATGGTTTGGCCCTCTGGATATCTGCCAATAGATCCTTGTGAGTGAACACCGTAGGTGCCACCTTCGTCTTCACGAACCTTCTCTGTGTAAACAATGTCAAGAACTTGGTCAAACATACTCATCAGCAATGTATTCTTTTGAGTGCGCTCTATTACGCCCGACGTGGCAATGAAAACAGATGCTTTAGGATTTTGCATTTGTCTGTTGAAGATGTTTTCAGATTTGCCTGTTTTCAGATCAAGAGCAACTTTAGTGAAATCTCCCTTAACAGCCTCACCGGGTATAGAAGCAAGATATTGCTCCACTACGGGCTTAATGTTATCCTCATCAATATTTCCTACAAATGTGAATACAAAGCTACCAGGATTGCTAAACTGTTGTTTATACATCTCCATAATTCTGTCGTAGTTTATATTCTCCAGGTCGGTCACTTTTAGTCTGTTGGTAAGCTCGCGGTCGCCATATAGGGCGTGAGTTATTGCATCGCTAAATGCTACCATTGGCTCTGCCTCTTGGTTTTTTAGTTGGCTACCCAAACGTTGGATAAATGATTCGAACGCCTCTGCATCACTTCTTGGAGATGTGAAATATAGATATACCAATTGTAGCATCACTTCAAAGTCTCTAATAGTAGAAGAGCCATTAAAACCTTGTGTGGTCATAGCAATAGTAGGACGGGCTGAAGCTGACTTGCCTGCAAGTGCTTTAGTAAGGCCTGTAGAGCTGAAATTGCCCACACCACCAAGTGTCATAACGCTTGACATAATCTTAGAGTTAAGCGGATCATTATCAGCAAATGCTGAATATCCACCAAAGCTTGATGCAGTCATTAAAATTTGGTCGTCTTTGAAGTCTGTTGACTTCAATACTACTTTCATGCCATTGCTCAATGTCCAAACAGTTGCGCCAAGGGTTTCATCTTTTTCTACATTTACAATAGAACCTGCTACAGGCTCAGTAGAAATTAGAGGTTCGTCAGAAGCCTCTTCCTGATGTGCTTCAATTTCTTCTGCTTTAACACCATTGATAACTGCCAAGATTTCTTCAGAAGTTGGGAAAGTCAATCCATCTTTCTCAGGACCGGTGATGGCAACTACCATGTTTTCATCCTGTATCAATTGCTCTACAAATTGATTGATTGCTTCCACAGGAATGTTTGGAGCAATCATATTCATCATGTTGTACTCATATTCTATTCCGGGAATTGCTTCGCTGTCGGTAAAGTGTCTTACATACTCTTGCGTGTAGCTGTCAGTGCGCTCTTTGTCGCGATTGTTGTATGCATTTTCGTAAGAAGTCAATAAGTTAGTGCGAGCGCGCTCATACTCAGAGGCTGTAAATCCAAATCTCTTCATTCTTTCAGACTCTCGCACCAAAGCTGCTATAGCGTCTTCCACTTTATCTTCGGCTGCACCACCTACCACTGTCCATGCGTCTTTAGTTTTTGCCACAAAGTAAGCTCCATCATAAGCATAAGCTGATGTGAAAGGAGCATTTGGCTTTTGAACTATCTCTTGGAAGCGCTCATTAATCATTCTGGAGGCTACCGACTTAACGTAATTGACAATAAGTCCTGCTTGAGACAATTTAATTTCGTCAGGATTAGCATCATGTTTGTAGAATATCATTATCTGAGTGTTTGTTGACTCAGGATCTGTAGCTACAGTGATTATTGGCTCTTTATTATCAGGCACGGGGAAGTATTCGCGATGAGCAGGATTTTCGTGAGCTGGTATTTTGCTAAATAGTTCTTTTACTTTAGCTTCCATTTCATCTACATCAAAGTCACCTACCACAATAATTCCTTGTAGGTCGGGACGATACCATTTGTGATAATAATCTCTAATTTCTTGTGGTTTGAAGTTGTTTATTACATCAATATCACCAATTGGCATACGGTTAGCATACTTGCTATCGGGATACATAACGGGCAATAGTTTTTCCCACAAACGTTGCTGAGCACCGCCTCTGGTTCTCCACTCTTCACGAATTACTCCGCGCTCGCTATCAATCTCACTCTCTTCGAGTGCTATGCCGCACGACCAGTCGTAAAGAACAAGTAGAACTGAGTCAACCAAGTTTTGATTGTCAGTAGGAACTTTAGAAACGTAATAAACTGTTTCATCAAATGAAGTATAGGCATTGATGTTGGTACCAAACTTTATACCATTGTCTTGAAGATATTCAAGCATTGTTTTGCCGGGGAAGTTGGTAGTACCATTAAATGCCATATGCTCAAGGAAGTGAGCCAAGCCGGCTTGACTATCCTCCTCTTGCATCGAACCCACTTTTTGAGCTATATAAAAGTCAGCCCTATTTTCTGGTTGCTTATTGTGTCTGACATAATAAGTAAGCCCATTCTCCAACACACCCATTCTCAGGTTAGGGTCAATTGGCTGAGGTGGGTTTTGTTGCGCCATAGCAGCAAAAGTCACTACTATTAGCAGCATTGATAAAAGTTTTTTCATATTTATCTCTCTGTTTTATTATTAAAAATATATTTCGAAGCTTAGATTCTATCAAGAACTACTTTCAATAAATCCTCAATAGAACCTTTATAGTTTGCATTAGAATCTAAAGCTACTCTATTGGCAATGATGGCACAAACGGTCATAGCCTTATGTCCCATCATTTTGCTTAGGCCTGCAATGGCCGAGCTCTCCATTTCATAGTTGGTGATGGAGCTATCGTTATACCTAAAAGACTCGATTTGTGCATTAAGATTGGGTTCGGCGAGGGGAAGCCTAACATGTCTGCCCTGAGGGCCATAAAAGCCTATTGCCGAAATGGTAACCCCTTTGATCATGTCGTATCCTATCCTGTCAACCAACTCCTCATCCGAGCTAACAACGTATGGCGAGCAATGATAGGGCGACCAATTAACCTGCTTCTGAAAAGCATCTTCAAAGTCGATATCACATACATCTCTAGAACCGGCATAATAATGCAGAACTCCATCAAAACCTATCGATTTTTCGGAAACCACATACGAGCCCACAGGGCAATGGGGTTGCATTCCGCCCGAAGTTCCCACTCTAATCATGGTTAGCTGCTTAAACTCTTCTTTGACTGTTCTTGTTTCAAAATCAATGTTGGCCAATGCATCTAACTCGGTGAGCACAATGTCGATATTATCAGTGCCAATCCCATGAGAAATAACTGTGATTCTTTTTCCTTTATACATTCCCGTTACGGTGTGAAACTCTCTACTCTGTATATCACACTCTATGCTGTCAAAAAAAGAAGCAGTAAGGGTTACCCTCTCCGGGTCGCCCATCATTACTATCTTATCTGATAGTTGTTCGGGTTTTATATGCAGATGAAAAACACTTCCATCGGGATTAATTATAAATTCTGAATTTGGTATTATTCTCATAACTATACGGTGTGTTTATTAATTAACTTATTACTTTTTATTCTCAGTTTTGCCTCCGCCTTGCGGTCTCGAAATAGAGTCGCGCATATCTGTATCAGCTTTGATATTTTCCATGCGATAATAATCCATGATTCCCAGATTTCCGCTTCTGAAAGCCTCTGCCATAGCAATAGGCACCTGAGCTTCTGCTTCAATAACTTTGGCACGAGCCTCTTGTGCTTTTGCCTTCATTTCTTGTTCTTGGGCTATAGCCATTGCACGTCTCTCTTCGGCACGTGCTTGGGCAATATTCTTATCTGCCTGGGCTTGGTCCATTTGCAAAACAGCACCAATGTTCTTACCGATATCAATATCAGCAATGTCGATAGATAGGATTTCAAACGCAGTACCGGCATCAAGTCCTTTTCTAAGCACTAGTTTTGAAATAGAATCGGGATTCTCTAACACAGACTTGTGTGAAGATGCAGAACCAATTGATGATACAATACCCTCGCCCACTCGCGCCAATATTGTTTCTTCGCCGGCACCCCCTACTAGCTGCTTAATGTTAGCTCTAACTGTAACACGAGCTTTGGCTATCAACTGGATACCATCTATAGCAACTGCAGAAACCGGAGGAGTGTCAATTACTTTTGGGTTAACCGACATTCTAACAGCTTCCAATACATCACGTCCTGCCAAGTCTATGGCTGTGGCCATCTGGAAAGGTAGTTCAATATTGGCTTTATTAGCAGACACCAGTGCGTGAACAACTTGCTCTACATGACCTCCGGCCAAATAGTGCGCCTCTAAATTATCACGAGTAACATCCTTAAGACCCGCTTTGTGTGCCTCAATAAGTGCATACACAATAGTATGAGGAGGAACGCGACGCAGACGCATTAGGAATAGTTGCAACAACGAAATCCTTACGTTTGCCGACAGTGCATTAATCCACAAGAAGAACGGGACGTAATGAAAAAAGATTAATAGGAATACCACAATAACGACTATTGTGATAACCAATGGTAAAGAAAATGGAGTCATAATATAAATTGTTTTTATAGTTATATTTAATATTTAGTTCAGGTACTATGGTTTAGGTTTATCAATATACGCAAAGTATCATACTCAATACGATACTGAGCTGTGCTTGGGCTTGACCACCACGTTGAACGAATCAACCGAGACAACAACTACCTCCGTATCCTCATCGATAAGTTCTCCATTAAAGGACTTACCCTCAACCATGGTTTCTCCAAACATTACTCTTCCAATAGGATTAAGGCGAGACACTGCAACGCCAATATCCCCTTTGGCAATTTCTTTCAACTCACTCTTGTCAACTGTTTCCGAAATGTCGGCAGTGAGTGCTATCTTTTTGAGAGTTTTTGATCTAATCAACCAAATTATGGCACCTGTCAATAATAACAGGGACAAAAGCAGAGTAACTGTGCCTGCAACATCACCTACATTGGTATATGCATAATAAACTCCGCTACCCATTAGTGCTATTCCGCCAATTCCTGCAATGCCAAATCCGGGCAACAAGAAAATCTCTATCAGGAGAAGCAATACTCCCAACAAAACTAAGGCTGCTACAATTACTAAATAAAAGGTCATAAGCAATATTTTTTAAAAGGTATTTCTGATCTCTTCATTCCTGGCGCGCATCATCAAAGATTTAACTTCAAGCTCGGTGCTTCTGATACTCTGTTCCAATTCTAAAATAGAAGATTTCACAGCATCGCCCCTTGATCCATTGGCAAATTGCTCACGTTTATAATCTAGTTCCTCTTTCATTTTCTCCAGCTTAGAACTAAGGTCTATTGATTGCATAAACAATGCACGCGAACTGCCATGCTTAAAATCTGCCAAGGTGTAGTAAGTAATATTATCGTTGATAACAAATTCAAAATCTTTGAGGTCTTCTTTATCCTCCGTACTCTCAGCTTTGGCAAGCTCTATCATATCAGAATAATCGACACCCGCTTTCCAAGTGTCTTGTATGGATGAAATCCTAGCTCTACCAGCCAGATAATCCTCATCTTCATCATCAATCAACACTACTCTGCTTGACGGAATAAAAGTGTAGATACAAACAAAACCATCCTCCTGAAAGCGATCGCTGGCAAACCAACCCACACCTTTTTCTTCGTCTATTACCATCATATAGTCATTAAACGGAGAGTTGAAAGGCATGTTCAACTGATTGGGAGAAAGATAACTGTTAGTATTATAGTTATATCTGGTTACATACAAGTCATATCCGCCTAAGGATTCATGTCCCGTTGACGCAAAATATATAGTAACTCCATCATTCATTACAAATGGATAGGCTTGGCTACCGGATTGATTTACTGCGTCAGACAGTGGCTTCTCATTACCAAAGTCATCAAGAAGTTTTTCCATAGAAAACAACTTGCTTTCACCATTCACATCGTGCGAGTAATAGACTTTATCCTTACGCTCGCTCATAAATAGTGATTTGCCTGCAGATTCATTATTTTTGAAAAACTTATTTACTGGTTGCAATGATCCAGCAGATGCACTTAGCTTATATGCCGACAGGAAATCTGATTTGGAAACTACAATGCTATCAATGATTTGCACATCTTCTGTTCGGCCTACCATACGCTCAAGGCGATCTATGTCATCACGCTTCTCATCAAGCTTGGCAAGCGCAGCCTTATTTCTTCTTTGTGCTTTTTCATACTTCACAAACTCCTTCTCTGCAGCATCAAACTTATATAGAAGACCATAGAGCTGACCCAAATAAAGATAGGCTTCAGTTATTTTCTTTTGAGATGCAAACTCAAGAAACTTTTGTGATTTTAAATATTGGCCTTGATTAAAAGCAATCACCCCCAACCAATGGTTAAGCTCGGCATTATTGGGAGTTTTTTCGTATGCTTCTTCAAACACAGGCTTGGCTCCTTCATAATTTCCCTCTTGATACCACTTTTTGGCATCATTTAAAGATTGCCCGCTCAGATAGGCCGGAACAATCAATAATACTATTAATATTATATGTTGAAGTTTCATTATCAATTCGTAATATTTAATTTTCAAAGATAGTTAAATTATTGTAGTTTGTGAGGAGCAACTATAAAAAAAACACTACAATCAAAGCAATACGTCACAAAAAACAAAGAGTTTTGTATCTTTGCACCATAAAATATGAAATAATTTAATCATATGAACGAAAAAATTATCATTCTCGATTTCGGTTCGCAAACCACCCAACTTTTAGGTCGTAGAATAAGAGAATTAAACACATTTTGCGAGATAGTTCCATTCAACAAGTTTCCTTATGATGATGATACAGTAAAAGGAGTTATTCTTTCGGGAAGCCCCTACTCTGTTCACAACGAGGAGGCATTCAAAGTTAATATTGATAACATCAGAAATAAATATCCTCTGTTGGCTTTGGGGTATGGTGCGCAGCTAATTGCAAACAATGATGGAGCAGTAATTGAAAAGTCTGATGAGAGACAGTATGAAAACAGCACTATCAATGTGATTGATACTAACGATAATTTATTTAATAATATCCCTCACAGTTTTGATGCTTGGCTGTCAGTTTCTGATAATATGAGCAGTCTTCCTCAGTCATACAAAGTAATAGCTAATACGGCTAATGATGCTGTTGCCGGTTATAAAATAGATAACGAGCCTACTTGGGGTTTTCAATTCCATCCTGAAGCTGCTAACTCTGAAGTTGGCAAACAGATTCTGGATAATTTCTTAACTGCCTGCAAGTGCGAGCGAGATTGGAATCCCAAATCATTTGTTGATAGCACAGTAAAAAGACTTAAGGAAGAGCTCAAAGATGATAAAGTTATTCTTGCACTTTCTGGCGGGGTTGACTCATCAGTTGTAGCAGTATTGCTAAACAAAGCAATTGGCAAAAACCTGACCTGTATATTTGTAGATCATGGCTTGCTAAGAAAAAATGAATTTGAGAAAGTTCTTGAAGATTATGCACACCTTGGCCTTAACGTTATTGGTGTTGATGCCAAAGAACGTTTCTATAAGGAATTGGCCGGAGTAAAAGATCCCGAAACAAAACGAAAAATAATAGGTAAAGGATTTATCGACGTATTTGATGAAGAGGCACACAAGCTGCAAGGCATCAAATGGTTGGCACAGGGTACAATATATCCCGACATTATCGAATCCATTTCCGTTACGGGCACAACTATAAAAAGTCACCACAACGTGGGAGGTCTGCCTGAGAAGATGAACCTAAAACTATGTGAGCCATTAAGCTTATTATTTAAGGATGAAGTTCGCAAAATAGGGTTAGAGCTTGGCATGAAGCCTCATTTAATCAACAGACACCCATTCCCGGGTCCTGGTCTTGGCATCAGAATATTAGGCGATATCACACCCGAGAAGGTAAGAATAATACAAGATGCTGATGATATTTACGTTAGCATGCTTCGCGAGTATGATCTTTATGACAAAGTGTGGCAAGCCGGTGCAATACTTCTACCGGTTCAATCTGTAGGGGTATCAAATGATGAAAGAACGTATGAGAATACAGTAGCATTGCGCGCAGTTACATCTGTAGATGCACTAACTGCCGATTGGTCTCGCCTTCCATATGAGTTCTTGGCAAAGGTATCTAATGAAATTATCCTTAACGTGAAAGGAGTAAACAGAGTAGTTTATGATATCTCATCAAAACCACCGGCAACAATTGAGTGGGAATAATACTCACTGATATATAATATAAAAGCCGTCTCAATTTGGTTTGAGACGGCTTTTTATTATCTGTATAATATCGTTAATCCTTCAGTGTAGGATACACAATTCTTGTGTGATATATTATCTTAAGTTTTTCCACAAACACATTCTTAACTGTCTCAATATCCTTGAACGTAATAGGCGCAAACTTGAAATATCCTTCTGCCACCTGATTATCGATAAGATTATCCACCAGCTTGCGAATACTCTCTTCAGTATATTCCTTCAAGCTACGTGAAGCCGCCTCAACAGTGTCAGCCATCATCAGAATAGCCGTTTCTTTAGAAAAAGGATTTGGCCCGGGATATCTAAACAAATCCTCATTGATCTCTTTACCCGGATTAGCATTCTTCCATGAAATATAAAAATACTTTGGCATACTGGTTCCATGATGAGTCTCAATAAATTCAATAATTTGTTTCGGTAAATTATGTTTGTGTGCAATCTTGACACCATCCCTAACGTGGTTAATTATTATTCGCGCACTCTCCTCAAAAGGCAGGCCCTCGTGGGGATTCATACCCGGAGTTTGATTTTCAGTAAAGAAAGCCGGATTAACCATCTTGCCAATATCGTGATACAAAGCACCAGTTCTGATTAACGAACTATTCGCTCCAATCTTTTCGGCTGCCTCCATTGCAAGATTTGAAACCTGCATGGAGTGTTGAAACGTTCCGGGTGCTTTTTCTGACAGTTCTTTAAGCAGTGGTTTATTGATATTTGACAACTCCACCAGGCTCACACCTGATATAAACCCGAAGGATTTCTCTATCAGGTAAACCAAAGAATAGGAGAACATTATAAATATAAAGTTGATAAGGAAGTATAGAAACATATACCAGTCCAAACCACTAATATCACCCTCCATATGAAGAACCAAACCTACATAAGCAAGACTGTAGGTGAGTAAAATAAAGAATGAACTTCTTATCAGCTGCGAACGCTCGGAAAGCTCTTTCAACATAAATATTGAAATCATAGACACCGTAGTCTGTATCACAATAAACTCAAACAAGAATGGAAGCATTAATCCACTCAATATTATTGTGATGAGACTGGCAAAGAGTGCCGTTCGAGAATCAATAAACGTTCGGATAAGAATAGTGACTATTGCATAAGGTATGATATAGACATTAAACACATCAAACACCTTAACGCTCAGGGCCGTGAGAACCACAAATGTTATTATCAACAATAACATGAACAACACATGCTGCCTATTGCGATATTCATGTGGTCGGAAAAACAAAAGATACAAATAAAACGAGCCCATCATAATGAGCACCATAAGAGATTGTCCCACTATCTGCCACACTCTATTTCCCGTTCTGCCACTTCGCTCATCCGTAACTCGCTTTAATGAATTGAGAACCTCATACACTTGAGGCGAAACAATTTCACCTCTGTCTATAATCCTTTGTCCTGCCTGCACCATACCTCTTGAGGGAGACACTTGCTGTATAAATTCATTTCTAGCCTTCTCGGTAGTGCTGGCATCAAAAACAATATTCTCTCTTATATACTTATTAATTCTGGCATCTCTTATAGTACCCTCATCCATATCAGGCGGGGTATTATTTATTATCTGTTCATATGCCGACTTGCTGGTATTTACATCCTCAATATCTTTTGATTCAGCCACATTACCTTCTTTTATTCTTAAAGACTGGCCCTCAGATTGAAAAACCCGGTCATAATCTTCAGAACTCATGATGCCGGAGCTATAAATCTCTAGGATGCTATTTCGCAAATAGTTCTTATATTTGGTCGAAAGCTCACTAAGATATGAGTCCAAATTAACATCCGCATCAAAATCGGCAATAGCATTTTTCTCAATCTCAGCATCGATAGTGAAGTACTCTTCAAAATAGCGCAATACACTATCTTGTTGCTCCTTTAGCTCTTCTTTAGTTTTATAAATGGGGAAGTCGAAAGAGGCTGTCAATAGCTCATATTGCCAGGGTTTTCCCTCGGTGAAGGAATACTTGAAACCGGACGACCTGGGAAAAATAAACATGATAAGAAAAACTGATAGAATAAACACCCCCGGCACAAAGTACTTTGTCTTTATTCTAAATCTCTTTTTTTTAGATTTTGCTTTCATCTTATACCTCCCCTTTATTTATAAATTAAGTAAATGCTAATATTCAATTACAGAACCTCTACTGCATGATTCAATCTTGAAATAGTTTCAGATTTGCCAATCAATGCAATTATATCAAACATATGAGGTCCTTTGCTCTCGCCCACAATGGCAAGCCTAAACGCATTCATAATACCACCTAGCGGATATTCTTTTTCTTGTATCCACTGCTTTATTATTGTTTCAAGATTTTCTGAAGTGAA
Organism: uncultured Proteiniphilum sp.; assembly: GCA_964607405.1. Taxonomy (GTDB): domain Bacteria; phylum Bacteroidota; class Bacteroidia; order Bacteroidales; family Dysgonomonadaceae; genus Petrimonas. The sequence continues at coordinate 11,504 of CAZSKF010000001.1, forward strand.
GTCTTCTATTCCTTCTATCAAGCCGGCCAGTTCAGATATTTGAGCAGGTGTGTCAGTTTTCCAACGCTTTTTCACCGCTTTTTCGTCATAGCTGGTGGGTGCCACAAAGAAGAAAGATGAATGCTCCCAGATATCTTTCACAAAAGTAGCTCTCTCTTTTACCATCTCCACCACTTCTGATACAACATCTTTGCTTGCTGATACTCCCTTTTCTTCCAATACCTTCTCAAACATATCAACCAAGGCATCGCTTGGCACTGTTTGCAAGTATTGATGGTTGAACCATTTTGCCTTCTCCACATCAAATTTAGCTCCACTTTTGCTACACCTGTCAAAAGAAAAAGCCTCTATTAATTGATCCATTGAGAATATTTCCTGTTCGGTGCCCGGATTCCAGCCCAAAAGCGCAAGGAAGTTTACCACAGACTCAGGTAAATACCCTGTTTCACGATATCCTGACGATACTTCGCCCGATGCAGGATCATTCCATTCAAGCGGAAAAACGGGAAAACCTAATCTGTCTCCGTCACGCTTGCTTAGTTTGCCGTTTCCCTCCGGTTTCAGCAATAATGGCAAGTGAGCAAATTGTGGCATTGTATCTTCCCAATTAAGGCTTCTATATAACCACACGTGCAATGGGGCTGATGGCAACCACTCTTCACCACGTATCACGTGAGAAATCTCCATCAAATGATCATCTACAATATTTGCAAGATGATATGTGGGTAGTCCGTCAGCCGATTTGTATATTACCTTGTCATCCAAAACAGATGAGTTGATAACAACTTTGCCGCGAATCATATCGTCAACAGCAATGTCTATATTTGGCTCAAGCTTTATCCTCACCACATATTGAGCGCCATTTGCTATAAGTTTTTCAACCTCATCGGCAGACAGAGTAAGCGAATTTCGCATCATATCTCTGGTAGAAGCATCGTACTGAAAGTTTGCAATTTCCTTTCTTTTGGCGTCAAGCTCATCAGGAGTATCAAATGCTATGTAGGCTTTGTTTTCGCTTAATAGCTGATCAACATACTTCTTATAAATTTCTTTTCTTTCCGACTGACGATATGGCCCATAATTGCCACCCTTGCGAGGGCTTTCGTCAAAGCTCATGCCCAGCCAGTCAAAAGCCTCCTGAATATAGTCTTCAGCACCCGGCACAAAGCGAGTCGAGTCTGTGTCCTCTATCCTTAAAACAAAATCGCCGCCTTTTTGCTTAGCAAATAAATAGTTGTATAATGCCGTACGCACGCCACCAATATGTAGCGGTCCCGTGGGGCTTGGTGCAAATCGCACTCTAGTTCTTCTACTCATATTATGTTATATTATTATTACCTACAAAGGTAAGAAAATTTAATATTCATTGTCTTATTCACAAAAACAACCTTGCTTCATTTCCTTTATTAAAAAGCAGGTCTATTATGCTGAGGTTAGGAACAAATCCATGTTTTTCTTCAAAAACCTGCCTATATGGCTGTGTATGATATCCTGATTCTTTTTTGGGATGAATTGTATTACGCAGGTCTGTGTATTTGTCTGACACATTCGTGAGATAATCAGTACTATACTCCACATCAAATTCAAAGTATAGCAACTTAAATATAAGTTGTCTTATCTCTTCATTCAAATCGTGCAGATATGTAAACTTGTTTTCGTAAAAGTGACGAAAATCATCCTCATAATATTCAAAAAAAGGAGATGAGTTGTAGGCTGATACAATGGCATTCCAATGCAGGTGCTGCCAGTTGCCATGATCTGAGATTCTTACATCGCGCATCAACATCTTCTTAGACTCACCTTTCTCTATCGGAATATTTAATTGCATTATTCCATTTGCCCCAAATATATTGCATCTGTTGCGATAGGTTTGTTTCTGAAAGTTGTCGTTAACTTCCAGTATTATTCGTTTTGCCCTAAACGCACTGCTATAATATTCTATCGGTGCCAAATAAAAAGAGGAAAGGACAATTGTATCTTTATCACAATTGTCCATCACCTCGTTATTGGTATAACTAGCATGCTTATCCATCACTTCTGGATGTTTGATAGTTTTTTGTATTCTACTTGTTGGCGTTAGTAAATAGTCGTTTCCATCTTATTTTTCCGCCTAGCCAACTCTTATCCTTATCTAATGACAACCAAATGAGCATTGGTTTTCCCACCACATGGTCTTCAGGAACAAATCCCCAGGCGCGCGAGTCAGCAGAGTTGTGCCTGTTATCCCCCATCATAAAGTAATAATCCATCTTGAAGGTGTAAGAGCTAACCTCTTCGCCATTTATAAATACTCTGCCATTATGATATTCAAAGTCGTTGCCCTCATAGTTTTTTATACAACGTTCGTATGCGGCAACTTTATAATCTACGTTATCATCAAATACAATAGTCTCTCCTTTTTTGGGTATCCAAAGTGGTCCAAAATCGGCACGGGTCCAGTTTGTTTTATAATCAATTGGGTAGTAGTAGGAGCTGCCCGGCTGTTCGTCATCTTTTATAACATCCCACACAAAAGGCTTTGCCTTAAGCTCCGATACCATCTGCTTTGTGAGTGGAATACTAAAATATACTCGTCCATTATTTCCACTACGGGCACTCAATCCTGAGTTGGCCATTGTTAGGCTGTCTATGCCTGTGAGGTCTTGCATTCTTTGAGTGGTTTGACCATAGTTATTGACAACCAAATAATCATCTTTGCTCACTCCCAACTCCTCAAACACCTCGTTAGAAATAACTGTGCCGTCGGTATGAATCATGTATGTAAGCTGAGATAATTCAGGGCTTACAATATGAGCACCATCAATATACACATCATCATCTCTAAGCTCTATGGTTTCGCCCGGAAGGCCTATGCATCGCTTAACATAGTTTTCGCGCCTGTCAACTGGTCTGTAAACCACTTTGCCATATGTGCGGCGATCGGATTTGATGCCCTCACTTCCGTTTGAATTGTATTTTGTTAAAGTGTAGTAGTCAACAGCCTGCATATTTAGGGCAACCGTATCGCCGGCAGGGAAGTTGAAAACAACTATATCATTTCGCTTTACATCGCCAAAACCTTTCAGTCTGTGATATTTCCATTGTGGTTTTTCTATATACGATTTTCCTCCCACCACAGGCATTGTGTGCTGTGCCAGTGGAAACGAAAGCGGAGTCATTGGCGATCTGGGTCCAAAGCTCATTTTGCTCACTGCAAGAAAATCTCCTACCAGCAATGATTTCTCAAGAGAGGAAGATGGAATCTGATAATTTTGAAAAAAGAATGTGTTGATGAAATATACTGCAACCAATGCAAACAGAATGGCATCTACCCACTCCATTGTTTTTTTGAAAGCCTTATTTTCCGATTTTTTCCAAAACGCCCAAGGAATATACTTTGAGATATAAATATCGAAAAGTGGTATCAATATAAGCAGCAGCCAATAGTTGCCCGCCCATATTGCAAAAAGAAGCACAAGCACTGTCCACACTGCAAACCATATCTTTTGGCTTGGCTTGGAGTCTCGCACTCGTTCATTAAAGTTTCTGTTTTTTGATGTTTGATCTGACATTCCTTCAGTTTTAGTTTTTATAATTTGATGGTATCATTTATGCCGGCTTACAAATCGCCCAGCATATCATCCATACCCAAAAATCCTTTTTTGCCGTTTGTAAACTCAGCTGCAAGAACAGCACCAAAGGCAAAGCCCTTTCTGCTTTTTGCATCATGAGTGATGGTTATAGAATCAACATCCGACTCGTATATCACTGTGTGAATTCCGGGCACTTCACCCTCGCGAAATGATATTATTTGCAAATCATTGCTACTTTCAGAATTGTCAAGAACCCATTTGCTCTTAGTATCTATATTTTCTAGTATCCCCTCGGCAAGTGTTATGGCTGTGCCGCTGGGCGCATCAAGCTTATGTATGTGATGAGTCTCTTCCATTCTGACATCGTAGTTGCTATAGCCACTCATCATTTTTGCCAACTTTTTGTTTAACGCAAAAAATAGATTCACACCCAAACTAAAGTTTGATGCATAAAAGAATGTTTTGCCATTATCGCTACATTCTTTCTTTATTTCATCAAGATGCTCAAGCCAGCCTGTGGTTCCCGAAACTACGGCAACACCCGCTGCAAAAGCTCGTTTATAATTATTAAATGCACTTTCGGGCGATGTAAACTCTATTGCCACATCAGCACTTTTAAACTCTTCCGATTCAAATTTATAATCCTCATTTATATCAATCGTGCAAACCACCTGATGGTTTCGCTCAAGGGCAATCTTTTCGATCTCATGCCCCATTTTTCCATATCCTATTAGTGCTATTTTCATTTGTCTGTTATATATTTAATTACAAAAATATAAAAAAAGAATTTGCTCTATCCCCTTTTGCCATTAATTGTTCTTAATACTAGGATATTAGATAGCCTACGGGCTACAGCCAGCCATTGTCACGATACCACTCTATGGTTTTGGCTACTCCATCTTCAAGTAAATATTGAGGCTCAAAACCAATATCCTCTTGCAGAGGTGAGATATCACATTGCCAGTTGCGCTGTTTCATTATCCAATACTTGTCTGTATTAAAAGTAGTGGCTTTGCCCAATAGCTTTGCAAGCTTCTCGTTGGCAAAGGCGGCTATTCTGACAAGCATCAAGGGCAACTTTAGCCTTAGCACCCGCTGCCTGCCAAGTTGTTGTTTCACTATATTATTAAATTCCTCATCGGAGTATCCGTGCCCATCAGAAACGTTATATTCTTTTCTACTTATTTGATTGTCTATGGCACTGAATATAATATGAACCAGATCTTCGACATATACAAAAGATAGCATCTGCTTTTTGAATCCTGCACCTACGCTAAGACCCGACTTAACGGCTCGCATCAATATCAGATAGTCGCGATCGCGAGGGCCATACACTCCCGTTGGCCTAAGAATAAGATAGGGAAAACCGGGCATAGATTTCAAAAAGGTTTCCGCCTTTAGTTTGCTCTTTCCATATTCGGTATTTGGATTGGGAACAGCATTTGCCGGCATGGGCGAATAACCCGACTCATCACCCAATCCCATCACACCAAGCGTACTCATAAATACGAACAAACGGGGCTGCAAATCACTCTCTACTAACACCTCTGCAAAGTTGCGAACCTGATGATAATTCACATCATAAAAGTCTTGGCGGTTGATGGCTTTGGTCAATCCGGCCATATGAACTATGTAGTCAAACTTTCCGTGCGCATTGGCAAGCTCGCCTAGTTGTGCCTTAAGCTTACTTTTGTTGGAAAAATCTAGGTAAACAAAATTGATTTGCTCACTCGTCAGATATTGTTTGCTGCTACTTGGCCTTATTCCGGCCCAAACGTCATAGCCCAGCAATAGTGCCTTATCCACAACTGCGCTGCCAATAAAGCCACTGGCTCCGGTAATAAGTATCTTTTTCTTCATAAATGCAAAAGTAATGTTTTTGAAATTTACACACAATTGATTCCTAAAACTATATTTGCGATGAGCTGAACTACAGAGGATAATAAAACAACTTTTCATTTCACTCCAAACTGTGTAATTGTGCAAAGACACAATTACACAATCACACAGTTTTCACACAGAAAGTATAATATGAACTTTACATTTTGCTAATCCACTGTATTGCAGGCAAATAAAAACATTATATCAAACCAAAAAGGATAAATGAACGTAAAATGTAAAGTTGTTATTGCATTATTCACGTTCCAATACCAAAAAAACAACTTTATATTTTGCATTCTAGAGCCATTTTCCGATAAATGTAAAAGTGTTATTGCATTATTCACACTCCGATACTTAAAATACAACTTTACATTTATCGTTCCGGCTTCATTTTCCTCCAAATGTAAAAGTGTTATTGAACTATTCACGCTCCGATATTCAAAATACAATTTTACATTTTGTGTTCCTGAGCCATTTTTCTCCAAATAAAAAAGTGTAATTGGAGTATTAGGACGCCGGAACTAAGAATAAAATTTTACATTTTGCGCTACGACGCTGCTTTTAATACAAAAAGAATGTTGGAATTCACATCCTATGATGGTTTAGTGAAAATGTAATTTTACTTGTAGAGATAAAATTGGTTACCTTTGTGACAACTAAAACACTATTGCATTGTTCTAGTAATTAAACACAGATGAAACAGTTATGAAAAAGAGAAAAACAATAAAAAGAGATACACCAAAAATTAAGAAAAAAGATCTGGAACAAATGGTCTTGGGCTTTCTTAATCAAAATAGCGACAAACAATTTAACTATAAACAAATAGCTAGTGCCTTAAATATTAATAAAGAACCCATACGCCGACAATTAATAAACACTTTGGACAGACTCAGAGATGAGGACAGAGTGTTGGAGACTTCAAGAGGAAGATATCGCACAAATAATAGAGGATTGATGCTTGAGGGCAGATTTGAGAGAAGAAGCAACGGCAAAAACTTTTTTGTGCCTAACGACGATACTAACATTATTAATATTCCTGAGCGCAACTCAAAGCATGCCATGAATGGTGACTTGGTGCGCATTCAATTGCTTGCCAAACGCAAGAGGGCTGACACTGAGGGTGTGGTGGTAGAGATATTGAAACGTGCCAAAAGTCGCTTCATAGGAGTGATGGAGGTGAAAAAGCACTTTGCATTTTTGGTTATGGATAGCAAGTTTTTGGCTAACGACATTTTTATTCCAATTGATGAGCTTAATGGTGCTCAAAATGGCGACAAAGTGGTGGTGGACATACTAGAATGGCCCGAAAAGGCCAACAACCCCATCGGCAAGGTGGTGGATATATTAGGCAAATCGGGCGACAACACTACCGAAATGCATGCTATACTAGCAGAATATAACCTGCCATATAAATATCCTAAACAAGTGGAAGAAGAGGCTGCTAAGATATCTGACGTGATTAGTCAGGAAGAAATTAGCAAGCGTGAGGATTTTAGAGATATCACAACATTGACTATAGACCCTAAGGATGCTAAGGACTTTGATGATGCGCTATCGGTTCGCAAAACCGGAGACAACAGATGGGAAATAGGTGTGCACATTGCCGATGTGACTCACTATGTGAAACCCGGAGATATTATAGATGCAGAGGCCGAGAGCAGAGCCACATCAATATACTTGGTGGACCGAACCATACCGATGCTACCCGAAAGGTTGAGTAATGAGTTGTGCTCATTGCGCCCCGACGAAGAGAAGTTATGCTTTTCGGTAATATTTGAGATGAATGATGCTGCCGACGTTTTGAAATCGAGAATAGTAAAAACAATTATCAAATCAAACGGCAAGTTGGCCTATGAAGAGGCTCAGAATATTATAGAAACTGGTGAGGGCAAGTTTTCGGAGCAGGTATTAACTCTAAATAATCTTGCAAAGAACCTTAGAAAGAAAAGATTTTCAAACGGTGCCATCAACTTTGAAAGATATGAAGTGAAGTTCAATCTGGATGAAAAGGGTAAGCCGCTGGGCGTTTATTTTGTGGAGGCAAAGGAGTCAAACCACTTGATTGAAGAGTTTATGCTTTTGGCTAATAAAACTGTGGCCGAGTTTGTGGGTAAAGTGGATAAAGACAAAAAGCCCAAAACCTTTGTATATCGTGTTCACGACAAGCCAGACCCTGAAAAGCTTGAGGTATTCAATAAGTTTATATACCGTTTTGGTCATAAAATAAAGACCGAAGGTGCAAAAATGGACGTAGCCAAAAGTATTAATTCGCTATTAGACAAAGTGCAAGGCCGACCCGAAGAAAACCTGGTGGAAACAATAGCAATAAGATCAATGTCGAAGGCTATATACACTACCGAGAATATTGGGCATTATGGATTAGCTTTTGATTATTATACCCACTTCACATCTCCAATACGAAGATATCCCGATATGATGGTTCACAGGCTGCTAGAAAGATATTTGAGTGGTGGCAAGTCTGTAGATCAAGCCTCACTGGAGGATGATTGCAAGCACTCGTCAGATATGGAGCTGGTGGCTTCAAATGCCGAAAGAGATTCTGTCAAGTATAAACAAGTAGAGTTTATGTCAGACAAAATAGGCAAGGTATTTGACGGAGTGGTATCAGGCGTTACCGAATGGGGAATATATGTGGAGATAAACGAAAACAAATGCGAGGGTCTTGTTCCCATTCGTGAGCTTGATGATGACTTTTATGAGCTTGACGAGAAAAACTACAGACTAATTGGCCGACGCACCAAGCACGAATATAGATTAGGGCAAACGGTGGCTATTAAAGTTGCCAAGGCCAATCTGGAGCGCAAACAACTTGATTTTGTTTTGGCTCATTAATATATTTGAAGTATAGTCTCTCTTTTTATAAGAAGGGAGTTGGGCTGCTTGAGGATATCTTGCGTGTCTTCATTGATTCTGGATATTTACCCAACAGCTGAAACGATATTTTAAGATACTTATAAGAATCGCTTACTTTTCCTGACACAAGGGAGAGAAGCGATTTTTTTATTGATGCCAGGTAGCTGTAGCCAAATGATTTGATTGATGAATAGGTGATATTGGTAGCCTCAGATAAAAAATAAATATATTCGGTATAGAAGTATTTTTCGCGGCTCACTTCCCTGTGTTCTCTATCGTGATATCCATATGTGCCTTTTACAAAACCTATTTTGTAGTTGCTAAACTTAGTTCGGTGCACATAGTCCATATCTTCGCCATAATGTGGGAATATGGGCGCAAAGCCTCCCACCTCTTTTAAAACCGAAATGGGAATAAGCCAAAGTGCCGCATTAATAAATTTGCATTCGGTAATATCCTGGCCAACAGCTTCTGCTTGCTTTATGCTATTGAGTGATGAATAAGTAGCAAATCCAAAATCAAGATTTGTGCCAGCGCCATTCAAATGAATTGGTGAAAAGATTCCATAGTCTGGGTTGCGTAATGATGCATCCACAAGCCTTTGAAGTGTTTGTGCCTCAATCCATGCATCTTGATTTAATAGAAAAACATAATCATAGCCCTTCTCAATTGCATACTTAAAGCCTATATTATTGGCTTTGCCAAATCCCAAATTATCCTTATTTTCAACTAACACTACTGATGGGTATCGCTCGGAAATAATGGAACATGTATTATCTTTTGATGCATTATCTATAACAATTACTGTGGTAGGCAGGCTTGACTTTATTAAAGAATCAAGACATTTGTCTATCCACTTTTCAAAGTTGTAGGATACTATTATGGTGCAAATATTCATTGTCTTTTCTATTTACTTTTCTTTAATAAACGAGTCTTGATCCATGCTTCCATCTCATCAACCATCTCAAGCTTCAATACTTTGCACATAAACAGATACACAACCAGCACAATAAAGAGGTTTGAAATAATAGAAAGGAAGTTTCCGGTAATGGATGTGGTTGCAAAGTATGCAGCAGCATTAGCCAATAGTGCCACTAAGGCATATGGAATCGCATCCTTGAGAAATGTCATCAGAGAATAACCAACCAAATTATTGGACAGGAAAAGAGAAATCACAAGAGTGATATATGTATATACTACCCAGCTGACAGCCAGTCCCACTATTCCTTTGGGAATGAAAAGCCATATGAGTATTACTAAAATTATTCGTTTCACAATTTCAATTCCAAGAAAGTAACTGGCTCGCTCGCGTGCTATATACAGTTCGCCCAGCACAAACACAAATGGCGAAACAATTCCCGCTATGGTCAGAATCTGAAAAAAGGGTACTGCCGATAACCATTTATCTCCCCATATTAGTTCAAATATATTGTGAGCAATCAGTATCATAAACAGTCCTAGCGGAAATGAGATAAATGATATTGTTTTGTGTAGCTTGCTCACTACTCTCTTCAATCTGTCTAGTTCTTGATTTATCTCGGACAGAATAAGCATGGATATAGATCTAAATGTATTTGAAATCATAGAGAATGGTATATCCTGATACTTGTTAGCCTGGGTATAATCGGCAACGCTATTCATTGAGTTGGGGTAAAAAAGGGCAATGATACTTGGATATATATTATTAAAAACGGCACTGATAAGACTTGTGGCTAGCAACTTGCTGCTCATTCCCATCGAGTTCATCAGTAATGATTGGCTAAACATCAACTTTGGCTTCCAACCCGTATATATCCACAGAAAGAGTGAGCGAAAAAAAGAATATGATACCACTTGGGCTACAAGTGCCCACACTCCAAATCCTTTAATTGCCATAACAATTGCAACTATCACAGAAAACAACACTGCGGGTATGTTTACTTTGGTGAGACCTCTAAAGTCGGCTCTTTTTATTAAGATTGTTTGCTGTATAAGACCTAAAGCATTAAATAAAAAGGAAATAAATAATATACGCCCAACGAAAATTAATCGTGGTTCATTAAATACTTTAGACAAGAAGGGTGTTACAAAAAAAAGTATTAGATACAAGAATATACTCAGAGCAACATTAAAAATAAATACTGTAGTATATTCTCTATCAGATATATCTTTACGATTTAATAATGCTCTTGAGAAGCCGCTGTCTATCAGTATATTTGAAAAAGCAATAAAGACAGCCAATATCCCCATTATGGCAAACTCACCTTTTGCTACAACAGCCATCAGGATGATGCTGCTGGCAAGATTGATAAGTTGGTGTCCAAACTTATCTAAGAAACTCCAGAAGAGCGAGGTTGTTGTTTTTTGTTTTAATTCAGACATGTATGGGGATGTAATTGATGCAAAAATAGGTAACATTTTACTTAGAGCAAAAACAAAACTGTCAAAACTATTTGAGGTTGTTCCAACCTTTTGCATATTATTCTGTTTAATATGCAATAAACAGCATTTAAAGATTACAGAATGACTATTTCAGAAGAAATAAAACAATATGCCCTTTCGCTTGGGTTTGATGCTGTTGGCATCTGTCGTGCAGAAGATAGCCAACAGGAGGAAAACTACATGAAATGGATTAAAGAAGAATGCCAGGGCGAAATGAGCTATATGGAGCGAAACATAGAAAAGCGAGTTGACCCGCGATTGCTGGTTGATGGTGCTAAGTCTATTATATCAGTTGCATTAAACTATTTTCCTTACAAACTACAAAACCCTGATGCTCCCAAATTTGCATATTATGCATACGGACAAGATTATCATGACGTGGTGAAGGGCAAGCTTAAAAAGCTTTTGGAGTTTATACAAGAAAGGCGGCCTGAAGCTGCCGGTCGTTTCTTCTCAGATTCGGCACCCGTGTTAGAAAGATTTTGGGCTGCAAGAGCAGGATTAGGTTTTGTAGGCAAAAATACGTTATTGATTATACCCGGTAAAGGATCGTTTTTCTTTTTAGGTGAATTAATTATAAACCTGGAACTGGATTATGATTCGCCCGTTAGACAAAATTGTGGTGCATGCCGAAGATGTATAGATGCTTGCCCAACACAGGCAATAGAGAGACCACACTTCCTTAACGCCAAAAAGTGTATTTCGTATCAAACAATTGAGAACCGAGGTGAAATTGATAAAAAGATAATACCCAAGCTGAGCAATAATATATATGGATGCGATATATGTCAATTGGTTTGCCCATGGAACAGACATGCAAAGCCTCACAATAATGATGAGTTTGCACCATCGGAGGAGTTTTTAGCGCTCAATGCCACTTCAATGATGGAAATGGATGTTGAGAAATATCGAGAGGTATTTAGAAAATCGGCAGTTAAACGAGCAAAGTTTGAGGGATTAAAGAGAAATCTGGAAGCTTGGAAAGAATGGAAGGAAATAGACAATCAGAGGAAAAGCGGACAATAACTATCATTTATTCAAAATAATTGCTCATAAACGTGATTTTTGCGGATAGTTTTTGTTATTTTGCAAGCAGAACACTACAAATTAATACTTACTATGATTAAAAACCTTTATGAGCTAATAGAAAAAGCAAAAAGCAATCCACCAAAAGGTATTGCAGTAGCTGCAGCAGAAGATGCTTCGGTATTAAAAGCAATCAAGAGCGCTGTAGAGCAAGGAATTGTATCTCCTATTCTTGTAGGCAATCAAAATGAAATTGAATCTTTGGCAAAAGAAATGGAGTTTGACATTTCAAATATCACTATTATCAACAATACCGAAGGGGCAGCTGTTTCTGCAAAGTTGGCAGTAGATGAAATAAGAAAAGGCAATGCTGCAATATTGATGAAAGGCAATATTTCAACAGGTACATTGCTGAAGGCTGTTTTAAATAAGGAGGCTGGATTACGTGAGGCCGATTTATTAAGTCATGTTGCATTTTTTGAATCTCCATATTACCACAAACTGCTTTGTGTGACAGATGTGGCTATGAATATTGCGCCCGACCTTAACGCAAAGGTTCATATACTGAAAAATGCTGTAGATGCTTGTCGTAAAATTGGAATTGATAAACCAAAGGTTGCTGTTGTTACTGCAGTAGAAACAGTTAATCCAAACATGCCTTCTACCGCAGATGCAGCAATGCTAAAGGTTATGAACGAACGAAATCAAATAACAAACTGCATAGTAGATGGTCCTCTGGCTATTGATAATGCAGTAAGTAAAGAGGCTGCTATTCATAAAAATATTGAGAGTGATGTTGCCGGTGATTGCGATATCATACTAGCCCCCAATATTGAAGCAGGCAATATGTTTTATAAAGCTCTCAACTTTTTGGGAGGCGCATCGGTTGCGGCAGTAATCATGGGTGCATCTGTGCCTGTAGTTCTCACATCCAGATCAGACAATGAAAACAGCAAGTTGCTGTCTATTGCACTTGCAGCAGCTATGAATTAATTAACCCACTACAAAAACTATTATGGACAACAACACAAGAATTTTGGTAATCAACCCTGGATCCACATCCACAAAGATTGCCGTTTATAGAAATGGTAATCCTGTCTTCCTCAAAACCATTCGCCATTCGGTAGAAGAGCTAAGCAAGTTTAAAACCATTGCCGATCAATACGAGTATCGTAAAAACATTATCTATCAAGAGCTTAAAGATGCCGAAATAAAACTAGACATGATAGAAGCCGTAATTGGACGAGGCGGATTGGTAAAGCCTATACCATCGGGAGTTTATCGCATTAATGAGCAAATGAAAAAGGACTTGATAGAGGCTAAGATGGGTGAGCATGCTAGCAACCTTGGAGCTCTAATTGCTGATGATATCGCAAAGCATCTTCCATCTGCTCAGGCATTTATAGCAGACCCCGTGGTGGTTGACGAACTGGCGCCTATTGCTAGATTTTCAGGGCATCCTTTGTTTCAAAGAGTTTCAATATTTCATGCACTCAATCAAAAAGCTATTGCCAGACTTCATGCAAAGTCGGTCAACAGAAAATATGAGGATATGAATCTCATTGTAGCACATATGGGAGGGGGCATTTCAGTGGGTGTTCATCAAAAAGGCCGTGTGGTGGATGTAAACCAGGCACTTGATGGTGATGGTCCGATATCCCCCGAAAGATCAGGCACACTACCTACCGGATCATTGCTAAAAATGGCATTCAGTGGTAAATACACCTACGAGGAAATGAAATCGATGGTAGTGGGCAAGGGAGGCTTATTTGCCTACACTGGTCACAACAATGCTTATGAAGTAGAAAAAGCAGCACTAGAGGGAGATGAAAAGAGCTATGCCATTATGGAGGCTATGGCATATCAAACTGCTAAAGAAATAGGAGCATTTTCAACAGTTTTAAAAGGCAACGTGGATGCTATATTGATTACCGGAGGATTGGCCAATAGTAAATGGTTCTGCAATCTGATTATCGAGCGTGTTTATAAAATAGCACCTGTATATGTATATCCGGGCGAGGATGAGATGCGTGCTCTAGCCGAGAATGCTTCCTTGGTGCTAAGTGGAGAACTAGAAGCTAAGGAATATAAATAAGATTATTGTTGTCAACAACTGGTAGCCAAAAGCTTATAGTTAATAGCTTTTTCCGACATTATAACAGTATTTTGACTAATTTAGTTCTATATGTTCATTTTCACGTGAAAAAAGCAGTACCTTTGCGTCTTATTTTTATTATAAGTAAATATGCTAAACATTGTAATATTTGGAGCTCCGGGCTCAGGCAAAGGCACACAAGGTGAGATGATTGCCAAAAAGTATGAACTAGAACATGTCTCAACAGGTGAACTACTAAGAAATGAAATTAAAGCCGAAACAGAGCTTGGCAAAACAGCTAACCAATACATATCAAAAGGACAGTTAGTTCCTGATGGATTAATGATAGATATATTGGATGAACTAATCAAATCAAAAAAAGATATTAAAGGTTTTATTTTTGATGGTTTTCCAAGAACAGCAGCTCAAGGCGTGGCTCTTGATGAAAAGCTTGAAGAAAATGGCGTAAATATATCTACCGTTCTATGTTTGGACGTAGAAGAGGAAGAACTTATAGGGCGCTTACTAAAACGTGGCGAGCTTGAAGGACGTGCCGATGATAACAGAGAAACAATCGAATCTCGTCTTAAAGTGTATCAACAACAAACTGAGCCTCTAAAGGAATTCTACAACAAACAAGGCAAACTATCCGTTATAGAAGGAAGTGGTAGCATTGATGCTATATTCAATTCTATTGAAAAGGTTATTGATAACCATTTAGAAAAATAATAAACAATGAGTGGATCTAATTTTGTAGATTATGTGAAAATATTCTGTCGCTCTGGCAAGGGCGGCAGAGGCTCTTCACATTTTAGAAGAGAAAAACATGTCCCAAAAGGAGGTCCTGATGGGGGTGATGGTGGTCATGGTGGTCATATCATTCTGCGTGGCAACAGGAACTACTGGACACTACTGCATCTGAGATATCAGAAACATATATTTGCAGGACACGGAGAAGGAGGCAAAGGCAAAAAAAGCTTTGGCAAAGATGGTGATGACAAAATCATCGAGGTTCCGTGTGGCACAGTAGTATATGATGCCGAAACAGGTGAATACCTATGCGATATCACAGAGCATGATCAAGAGGTAATACTTCTTAAAGGAGGTAGAGGAGGATTAGGAAATACTCACTTTAAAACTGCCACAAATCAAGCTCCTAGATATGCTCAACCAGGCGAGCCATTTGAAGAGAAATGGGTCATTCTTGAACTAAAACTTCTTGCAGATGTGGGGCTGGTAGGACTTCCAAATGCTGGAAAGTCAACTCTATTATCAGTTGTATCAGCGGCAAAGCCAAAGATTGCAGATTATCCATTTACAACTCTAAAACCCAACTTGGGTATCGTTAGTTATAGAGACTCTAAGTCTTTTGTAATAGCTGATATTCCGGGTATTATAGAAGGGGCTAGTGAAGGAAAAGGCCTTGGTCTTAGATTCTTGAGGCACATAGAAAGAAACTCGCTTCTTTTATTTATGGTTCCGGCAGATAGTGATGATATTCATGAGGAATATAAGATGTTGCTCAATGAGCTCACCGTTTATAATCCTGAACTTCTAGACAAACAAAGGATATTAGCAATTACAAAATCTGATATGCTGGATGATGAACTAATCCAAGAGATATCTGATCAATTACCGTCAATTCCGTATGTATTTATATCTTCAATAACCGGATTGGGTGTTCAAAGCCTAAAGGATCTAATTTGGAAAGAATTAAACTCAGATGGCGTATTTAGCAGAGAAGAGGCTTATAAGGCAACAATCCACAAACCATTAGATATTCAAACTCTTGAGCTTGACGAAGATGATGAGGATTTTGACTATGAGTTCGAGGATGAAGATTATGATGACGAAGACTTTGATGACGAATACTTTGACGAGGATGGATTTAATTATTACGAAGAGGAGTTTTAAAAATGATTAGAGACACAGAATATCCCGAGCTGCTTTTTTTTGAAAAGCTTAAGAGTTATCCTGAAGTTTCACACTTTTCAACCACAAGAAACGGAGGGGTAAGTTTAGGCGAGTTTGCCTCTCTTAACTTGGGGAATTATTCGGATGATAATCCCTTAAATATTTATGAGAATAGAAGAATTATTGCTCATAAGTTTTATCTTGAACCTGAACAACTAATAACACCACATCAAACACACGGATGCAAGGTTATTAATATAGATAATGACTTTCTAAACCTTGACAAATCAACTCAGATAGATATGCTATATGGAGTGGACTCATCAATAACCAACATTAATGGCTTATTCCTGTGTGTTACCACTGCTGATTGTGTTCCCATACTCTTATATGATCCCGTCAATAAAGCCTCTGCTGCTATTCATGCAGGATGGAAAGGAACATATACGCGCATAGTTGAAAATACAATTGATGCAATGATTTATGCATTTGGGTCGTCAGCAAAAGACATTATTGCATGCATAGGTCCATCAATCAGTATTGATAATTATGAAGTAGGCAAAGAAGTAAAATCATTATTTATTGATAACGGATTCGAACTAAACAGCAGCAACTCATTTATCAATAAGGAGACCGGAAAAATACATCTAGACCTCAAAGAAATAAATAAGCAGGAATTGATAAGACTGGGAGTTGAAGCACAAAATATAGAAAAGACCAGCTACTGTACCTATAACAATAGTGACTTATTCTTCTCAGCTCGCAGACAATCCATTAAGTCAGGAAGAATGCTTACAGGCATTATGATTAACAAGTAAAAGAAAGCTGTATCAAAATATAAAATAAACTTCTGAGAATTGAATCTTTGTAATCAATCCCAGACAGAGGGGTACATATAGAAAGAGGGTGAAATCACATTGTGATACACCCTCCTTATATTATAATCAATAAATCAATAAAAACACTAGTAACGGTTACTTACAACTTCCCAATCAATAATGTTCCAAATTTCTTTTAAGTGGTCAGCACGACGATTTTGATAATCTAGATAATATGCATGCTCCCACACATCAAATCCAAGAATAGGAGTTAAGTCTTTTGTTAAAGGATTTCCTCCGTTAGGCTCTTTCTCAATGTGCAATTTGCCGCTGTCATCTTTTGCAAGCCATACCCATCCTGAACCAAATACTGAAGCTCCAGCTGCGTTAAACTCTTCTTTAAATTTATCGAACGAGCCATATTGCGAATTAATTGCTTCTGCTAATTTGCCTTGAGGTTCTCCACCGCCATTTGCTTTAAATGAAGTGAAATATATGTTGTGATTTAGAGCCTGTCCAGCATTATTAAAAATTGCACCATCGCTCTTTTTCACGATAGTTTCAAGATCTGCATTTTCAAATTCTGTTCCTACAATCAGCCTATTCAAGTTATCGATATATGCTTGATGGTGCTTACCGTAGTGAAGCTCAATTGTTGTTTTACTAATAACTGGCTCTAGAGCATCAGTTGCATAAGGAAGTGCTACTTTTTCGAATTTCATTGTTTTTAAATTTTTAGAATTATTATTTTCGTTATTTTTTGCATTTGTGTTACCGCACGATACTGCGCTTATAGCAAAAATGCTTGCTAATAAATAATACTTGATCGTCTTCATAAAATCCAAGTTTTATATAATTATCTTTTTGATATTAGTATAACGGTATAATAAAAGATATGTTCATATAATAGATTTCACCAAAGTAGGATAATCTAAAAATAGGAGTATAAAAAAACAGTCCGACTCATAAAGTACGGACTGTCAAGTAGTTTATAATAATGATTGATAAATAAAATACGAGTTTGTTTTTATTTATACAATCTCAATTTACATTAATTCTCACGAGAAGGGGGATTTGAACCAGGTACCTGATCATTCCCTTTTGAAGAATTATCATATACGTTTTTTGATCTGCTTTCGCTCTCAAGAATCTCTTGTGAACGAGAAACCCAAGCTCTCTTACCAAAGATAGACTCCAGGTTCTCAGCATATATAATCTCTTTCTCCATCAATATATCAGACAATGCATGGTGACCCTCAACATGCTTGCTCAAAAGATCTTTAGCACGTTGATATTGCTCTGCAACCATAATCTTAACCTCCGAATCGATAAGCTCAGCTGTTTTCTCACTATATGGTTTTTGGAAGCTATAATCCTGGCCGCTTGAATCATAATAGCTTAAGTTTGCAATCTTATCACTCATACCAAGATATGCAATCATACCGTATGCTTGTTTAGTTACTCGCTCAAGGTCGTTCATTGCACCGGATGAAATTTTACCCATAAACAGCTCTTCAGCTGCACGTCCGCCAAGAAGCGCACACATCTCATCAAGCATTTGCTCCTTAGTTGTTATTTGTCTTTCTTCGGGTAAATACCATGCAGCGCCAAGAGCTTTTCCACGAGGAACTATAGTTACTTTAACCAAAGGGTTAGCATGCTCCAAGAACCAGCTCAAAGTAGCATGACCAGCCTCATGCACAGCTATTGTACGCTTTTCATCCTCAGTAATAATCTTATTTTTCTTTTCCAGACCTCCCACTATTCTATCAACAGCATTAATAAAGTCTTCGCTTTCCACAAATTGCTTTTTGCCTCGTGCAGCTATCAGCGCCGCTTCGTTACATACGTTAGCTATATCGGCACCACTAAAGCCCGGTGTTTGGCGAGAAAGAAACTCAACATCAACCGACTCGTCAATCTTTATAGGACGCAAATGAACATTGAAAATCTCTTTACGCTCATTCAAGTCGGGCAATTCCACATGTATTTGTCTGTCAAACCTACCTGCACGCAGCAATGCTTTATCCAGAATATCAGCCCTATTTGTTGCAGCCAATATAATAACACCACTATTAGAACCAAAACCATCCATCTCAGTCAATAATTGGTTCAATGTATTTTCTCGCTCATCATTTGAGCCCATATTCACATTCTTGCCACGGGCACGCCCCACAGCATCAATTTCATCTATAAATACAATTGAAGGTGATTTTTCTTTAGCCTGACGGAACAGATCTCGCACACGTGAAGCTCCCACTCCAACAAACATTTCAACAAAATCTGAACCCGAAATTGAAAAGAACGGCACATTTGCTTCACCTGCAACAGCCTTTGCCAATAACGTTTTCCCCGTTCCGGGAGGACCTACCAGCAATGCACCCTTAGGTATTTTACCACCCAAATTAGTGTAGTTGCTTGGATGCTTAAGAAACTCAACAATCTCCTGCACCTCCTCTTTAGCTTCCGACAATCCGGCAACATCTTTAAAGGTAACCTTAGTTCCTGAGTCCTTGTCAAACAATTGAGCCTTAGCCTTGCCAACGCTAAATATTCCGCCTGCACCACCACCGGCACCACCGCCCTGCATTCGGCGCATCATCCATATCCAGAATACAATCAATAAAAGAAACGGAGCAAATGAAAGAATAGACTTCCAAATCTCAGAACTTGGATTAAAATCAAGCTCCACGTCATAGCCTTTCTCATCTATCACATTTTGAATAAAATCTGCAGCACCTTGCGGCGTAGATGTATTAACCGTTATAAAAGGGTTGTTTTTAAACTTTTCAGCATCGTCACCAAACACATAGTTAATAGATTCCGATCTTACTTTTGCATCAGCAGTAGTTTTATTATTATATACTACGATGCTCTCAAGCCTGTTATCTTTCACGTATTCCTGAAACTCAGACCAATTGACGTTCTTGACAGTCTTGTTTTGCCCAAAAAACAACATACCAATCAAGCCCATCGATAGTATTGCATAAATCCAATAAATATTAAACGGCTTATTAGAATTAGGGCCACCCAATCCGCCTGGTCTGACCGGTCTTGAAGGCTTATTTTTTTGTGAATTATTATTTTTCTTGTCCATTAAATAATTGCTATAATTTTCTGATGATTATATGTAACAAATTAATTGATAATTAGTTTTAGTCTAAAGAGGGTATAAGCTCCAGCGGAGCATCCTCCCACAGATTATCTATATTATAAAACGTTCTCAAATCCGGTAAGAATACATGAACAATAACATCACCATAATCGATACCAATCCATTCGGATCTTTGTTGTCCCTGCACACGAATAGGATGCTCGTGAGTTTTCTTTTTCACAGTGGTTTCAATAGATTCAGCTATTGAAGACACCTGCGAAGGTGTATTACCCTCACAAATAATAAAATAATCACAAACAACCCCGGGAATTCCGGTAAGATTTATTTTAGTTATTTTCTTTCCTTTCTTCTCTTGAATTCCTTCAATGATACTATCTATTAATTCTAATTTTGATTCTTTCATTCTATATTTTAATGAGTTATGTATGCAAAGATAATCTCTTTTTGGCAATCTCGCACTTATTGTATAGTACAAAAAGAATGCCAAAACATTAATCTTGTGAATATATCTTCTTTATTTTATGTTATTTAAGATACTATTGAGCAAAAACCTGTCACTTATCAAACAAAATGTCAATCTGTCTATCTATTAGATTAAAACTCATTCGGTGATAAGGAGTGATTCCAAACTCTTTGATTGCCGCCTTATGCTCTTTAGTAGGATAACCTTTATTCTTCTTCCAATTATAATCAGGATATTCGGCATGAATCTTAGCCATATACTCATCCCTATATGTCTTGGCAAGAACAGAAGCTGCTGCTATTGACAAATATTTTGCATCACCTCCCACAATACAGGTATGCTCAATATTGGGATAAGGCCTAAATCTATTACCGTCAACCAAGATATGCTCCGGAAAAACCTTCAACCCACCAACTGCCCTATGCATAGCCTCAACAGATGCCCACAGTATATTCATTTCATCAATCTCGGTAGGCGAACAAATACCTATTGCATAGGAAATGGCATTTTGCTCAATTATGGGTCGCAACTCATTTCGCTTTTTCTCTGTCAGCTGCTTAGAGTCATTAAGCTCTTCACACACAAAATCGTATGGCAATATCACTGTCGCAGCAAATACAGGTCCCGCAAGGCATCCCCTGCCCGCTTCGTCACACCCAACCTCTAAACGATTAGGCACTATAGAATGTTTTAGCATGCTCATATGCTTCATTTCAATTTTATTGTCAACTTATTATCAGATGGAGGAAAATCAATACTAAAAGATGAAGCTTCAAAATCGTCATCACCCATCACTTTTGCAAAGCGCTCTATTATACTATATGTATCTTCAGATATTTTCTCATCTCCCGCAGCGTGCAGTACACTCATCCTGGTCAGCAAATCAATAAGTGCAGACATAGACTCCTGCGCCAAAGGCATCCCTATATTCTTCAATCTGTTAGACACAGCCCTTCTGGCCAAAGCTTCATGCTTGCTCAAATACTTTTTTTGCAATTCGGGCTCAGACGGAACACTATCAATCTTATATGTATCAACAGAAAGCACTCCATCATTCAATTTCAAAATACGATATGGAAAAGGATATTGAGCCAAACTACCAGTCTCAATGTCGTAAATACAATTTCCACTCGGAGATGTATAAACGGTTATATCATTAGCATGAAAGTGTCCTGTAAGCATCACTTTTAGTCCCGCATCGGCCAATTGTTGTGCTCTGTTTTGCCAATCTTCAATTAAATAATCGGCAAAGAAGGTGCTTTGATAAGGCAAATGCTCTACCAAGCCATGGTGCATCATCCCCACAACTGTAATACCTCTCTTTTGGGACTCATCCAATACATTCAAAACCCACTTCATCGTCTCAGCATCAATTCGTCCTGCTGAAGTATATCCCAATTTATACTCATCGTATAAATTAGTATCCAGAGCCAACAGCCAGGCAGTCTCATCCAGCTCTGTCACGTAGCTCAAGGAGTTTTTATCTCTCATCACAGCCTGGTCATATCCAAAGGGTTTATACAAATCAATAAACTCTTGAGGTGAAACAGAGCTTACATTCTCTGCCCTATCTCCAATATAAGATTTGGAGTTAGATATATTTATATCATGATTGCCCGGAATAATCATAACCCTTATGCCATATTGCTTCAGTAAATTGAGTTTTTCGATTAATTCAATATGGCTTTGTTTTTCGCCATGATTAGTCAAATCACCGGTGATGAGAAGCACATCCACACTCTGGTCCTTAATCTCAGCTAGAGTTTTATCCAGCACCTCGTGATTCACCACCACGTTGCGACCTGTTGACTCTTCATATCGTGCTAAAGCTTCTCCTTTTGATACTAACTGTGATGACAAATAATGAATGTCAGATATCACTGCAATTTTGATATCTTGCGAATACATAATTGATAACCGCACAGATAATAAAAGCACAAACAAAAATATCTTTTTCATACATGAAAAGGGGGTTTACAAATTGAAGTATATATAGAGCGGACAAACATAAAAAAAGAAAATCAGCAAATCAACTCTATAAATAGATGATTTGCTGATTTCAATATTTTTATCAATGCAGAACTGAGTCTATGATTGCAAAAGTCTTTCTATTGATTCGATATCTGTGCGGAAGTTTCTATCCACCTCTGCCAGATTCTTAATAGTATTGTAGCCATGAAGCACAGTGGCATGATTACGATTTCCCACGTGCGATCCAATCTGAGACAGAGACAGCTCTGTGTGGTTTTTAATAAAATACATGGTTACCTGACGGGCCTGCACAATTTCTCTCTTGCGCGATGCCGACTGTATCAAGTCCATTTTCACATTATAGAAATCACTTACCACATCCTGAATTTTCTTAACCGTAATTTTTTTCTTTTCAAACTTAATATTCTGCTCCATCACGCGCTGTGCAAGAGCAATATTAATATCACGATTATTAATTATAGAATGCGCCATCAGAGAAACAATTACACCCTCAAGGTCACGAACATTTTGGGTAACATTCTCTGCAATAAAATTAACCACCTCATCCGATATGGTTAATCCATCGGTAAGTATCTTATGCTTCAATATAGTTTTTCTCAACTCAATATCCGGGCGTTCCAACTTAACAGACAGTCCCCATCTAAAACGAGTAAGCAATCGCTCCTCCACACCTTCCATTTCCATAGGCGCGCGGTCGCAGGTCATCACCAGCTGTTTGTTATTCTGGTGCAAGTGATTGAATATATGGAAAAACGTATTTTGAGTCTTCTCTAGTCCCGACAACTCATGAATATCATCAATAATCAAAACATCAATATTTTGATAGAAGTTGATAAAGTCATTTATAGTATTAAAGCGTCTGGCATCGGTATATTGAACCTTGAAAAGATGCGCAGAAACATATAGAACCTTTTTGTCAGGAAATAATTCCAACACCTCCGAGCCGATGGCATGACACATGTGCGTTTTGCCAACTCCCGACTTTCCGTAAACAAAAAGAGGGTTAAAAGCCGTTTTGGCAGGATTCATACCCACAGCCTCAGCCGCCGTACGGGCAAGCTTATTGCTCTCGCCTTCAAAAAAGTTGTTGAACGAGTATCTAGAATTAATCTGCGAATTAAAATCAGATGTCTCCACCCTGTCAAAAGGACTGGGCACCTTGGCCGGATTGGCGCTCCTGGTTTTGTTATTAGCAAGAGGTGCTTTAGGCACACCCCTCATCTCTACCGAAAGATTATTTTCAGACTCTACCAATATCCTGTAGCTCAGCACGGTTCCCTTACCAAAAACTCGATGTAACGTCTTCTGGATAAGGTCTATATACTTATCCTCCAGATATTCATAAAAGAATTGACTTGGCACTTGTATAGTCAATACGTTCTCCTCATATTTGAAGGGAACTATTGGAGCAAACCAAGTATTATATGCAGCCTCAGGTAAGTTGTCTCGGATTATTTCGAGACAGTTATTCCATAAAGTCTTAAAATCTATTGTCATTTTTACTTAAAAGTTGAATTCTATTTTTCCAGTTTTGATGCTTTTGGAGCATACAAAAATTGCAAAAATAAACGAGAAAAAAAAATAATATTTGTCGCCGTTTTACTTGCATCTTAATATACTCCTAACAATCAACACCCTACACCCAAATCACTCATATATAAATCCTTACAGCCGAAGCATGCACCCAAGCACCTAATAAACAACCACATACGCCATAAACAGCATTTAACTATCATATTCTGTAACTAAATACCATCGCCTATTTGACATATTATTTTAGCGTGGGAGGTATAAATTAGCAACAAGAGGCTATTTAGAAACATTCTAAACAATTTGATTGATTAGGACATCAGAATAATCTCACCTTAACACTAAGATATTTTTTGGGATCTTGGCGAATATCATCAAGCAGCTGAGACACCGAAGACAGCGTATTGGTTAAACTATCATGAAGTTGTGTATCATTCATTAATTTTCCTACCGAGGTGTCATCCCTATTAATTTTAGCAACCAGCTCTTCGATATTATCAAGAGTGTTGTCAATGGAAACATAGATTTTCTCCAAATCCATATTATTTAAATCATCAGAAATGTCTTTCAAATTGTGCGTAATGCCACTAATATTGTTGGTAATTTCGGGTACATCTTTGTTTAGCGACACCATCAGTTGATTAAGCTTTACCGTGCCTTCGTCCAAAGAGCCAACTATGTTCCTAACTCCCTGCAATGATTCCACAATCAACTCACTGTTCATTAGTTCGTTTATTGATAGCACAGCCGAGTCAAGATGCACTAATAATGAATCGGCCTTTGGGATAACCCCGGCAACCATCTTCATCATATCGGCCTCTCGCTTTCCAAAAAGCGTATCGCCCGGAACGTAGTATTCGTCAGTTTCGGTATTAGCAATAATACTAGCAGCAGTGGCACCCAAAAAGTCCGATCCAAATTCTATTGTGCTACCTTTGGGTATTCTATAATTGCCTTCGAGATTGATGTTTACTGCAAATTTGACGGGATTATTGCTTAGCATCTTCATATCGCTCACAAGCCCCACCTGAAAACCATTGACATATATTGGCGACGAAGCATACAAGCCCGTTACATTATCAAAAACCACAACATACGTGTTCTGTTTTTTGAATACATTGACCCCTTTAAGGAAATTAACCCCAAAGTACACCAATACCAATGCAACTAAAAACGATACTCCAATCAAAAAATTCTTTGAATATTTATTCTGCATATTTTTATTTTTTACCTAATCCTTTTATCATTCTCAAACTCCACAATGAAGGCATCCTTAAACAGCTTCCTAACTGTTCTGAGAGCAGTATTAATCTCATCCTTGCTATTTGTGCTGCCATAAGTGTATTTATATGTGCTACCTTCCAAATAAAAGCTCACAGGCTTTAGTCCCTTTAGTTGGGCCGAATTATTTGGCAGCTTGCGGGGTGATGTCAAAAACTGCACTCTATACTCAACCTTACCACTGCTTGCAGCTTTTGCTGTCGAGGGCTGTGCCTGAGCTGCAGCGCCACTACCCACACTCTGAGCTTTTGTTTTTGAAACATCGCTCAAAGGATTGTTCTTTTTATCAAACTCGTGTTTGTAATCTTTAAACGCCAAATAAATAGAGTTTGCAAGCGATGCCTGCCCGTTTGCCGATTTCATATACTTCTCATCCTCAGCATTGGTTATATATCCCAGCTCTACCAGCACACTGGGCATACCCACCTCACGAAGCACCAAGAAGCCCGCTTGGCGAACATTCCTATTAACCCTCTTCGAGTTATTTACCAACCTATTTTGCACCAAAGATGCAAAGCTCACACTCTGTTGCAAATACTGATCGGCCATAAACTCAAACATTATGTAAGACTCCGGCTCGTTGGGATCAAAACCCTGATATTTGGTAGAATAGTCCTGCTCATACAAGATAACCGAGTTCTCAGACTTTGCCACATCTAGGTTTTCCTTGCTTCGGTGAAGCCCCAAAACATACGTCTCAACCCCCTGTGGCGATCTTTTTCGCTTATCTAGCGCATTGCAATGCACCGAAATAAACAAATCGGCATGCGCCTTATTAGCTATACCGGCTCTCACATTAAGATCCACAAACTTGTCTGTATTTCTAGTATAAAGCACATTCACATCTTTGTGATTTTGCTTTATCAGTTCGCCCAGCTTCTTGCCAACAGCCAGAACTATATCTTTCTCTTTAGAGCTAGAGCCCAAAGCTCCCGGATCTCTGCCGCCATGTCCCGGATCTATAACAACGGTAAATTGCGCCTTCTGGCCAAAAAGAGAGGCAGGCAAAGCGAAACTCAACACCATCATATAAACAACAATAAGGCCTATAGATTGATACTTCATGCTTTTGGATTATATTTTATGAATTACAAAAATAGATAATTATTTTAAATGAGAAACCAAGTAGAGAGCATTGTTTCTATTCTACAAAGTTTTAAGCAAGGGCGTGCGTCACTCTATCTGGTGATAATTGCGCGCCACAGATGTATTATCACTACCATTAGCCAATATAGATAAATGCACCATCAAGAATACATAAAGCGCATGCAGCTGCTGTGGCGAGGGCTGACTGTGTGCCACAATCGCCTCCAGGGGCTCAGCAATTGGTTGTGGCAGGATACCAACTTCTGGGGTAGTCTCAACTTCTGTGGCCTCAGGGTTGGTTAACGGCTGCTGTGTAGGTTCTGCCACATTGTCTATCTCAGCAGTTTGCACCGGCGCAGCTTGCAGCCTATTCTCTCGCTTAGTATCACGCTCTTTCACCACTCCTCTTTGCTGTGCCATCATCTGCGAGATGGTGGCGTACATCAATATAACATTCTCTGATGCACTACCCTTTCTGATTTCGTAAAGAGCAAGTGATAACAACGACTGCAACTCAAAGGTTACGTCGCGTCTCACTTCCGTGTAGCCCCTTTCCGCATTTTGTTGCGCCAGTTCGGTTGATCGGGCAAACTGCGCATCAATTATTTTATTTGTCAAATCGCTCATATCTTGCATTGTGCCCGGAAAGCAGGTATCAATGGCTAGTTTAAACTCGGGCAGCATTTCATAATCCTGCTCCAGCATCTTCACTATGAACGTGTGCTTGTCAATGCCAAGATCATACAGCCTTTTGCCATATCCCCGCATCCACTGATGGAGATACACATAATGCTCTTGTTCTGCACTGGGGTGTAGTTGCATCCTGCTTTCCACACCGCTTCTTACCACAATGTATGATAATATCTTTTTTCGCTCTGCATGCCCTTGGTTTATCAGCTGGGTGTTATGGTGACTTGTCGGCACCGGACGCAACACCTGCAACTCGGCATTTATATCCTTCAGCTGACGCAAATATTGTGGATTAAAGTCCGTATCAGACAAAATACGCGAAATGGCAAGCCATAGCATATTTGAAAAACCTGCAAACTCAGTATTGCTCAGTTTGCGCATCCAGCTTAGGGGAAGTTTTTTTGGTCCTTTCATTTGTTTGTTCATAGGTTTTGTTTTTATGAAGATATCTTTTGTGAACTAATTTAATAACCGTGGAAACAGCTCACATGGCGGAGCTGAAACCAATTACAAATATAATGAATTGTGATCTTTAAACCAACCAAATTATCATTTATATATTTTCGGGTTTAGGGTTGGGTAATGAATATGCAAATAGTGGTAAAAAGATTTTCAGAATCATTACCTACCGAGGGCTCAATAGAATATTACATTTACGCAAAACGCTGTCATACTGTTCAATACAAACATTTGCGAGCACAATCAAGCACGAAAACTAGCAAAATGCAAAGTTGTTATTGCATTATTCACACTCAATTATCATAAATACAATTTTATATTTATCGTTCCGGCACCATTTTTCTAAAAATGTAAAGTTGTTATTGCACTATTCACGCTCAATTATCGTAAATACAATTTCACATTTTTCATTCCGGCACCATTTTTCTTGAAATGTAAAGTTGTTATTGCACCATTCACACCCTTTTATTAAAAATAAAACTTTACATTTTGCGTCCCGGCACCACCTTTCTAAGGATATAAATGCATAATCGGGCCACGGGCACTAGCCAATGATAAATAAAACTTTACATACAGCCCAAAACATACGTGGATGGATAGTATTAAGATTACACACAGAGCAGGTGAGCCATGGATTAGAAAACTAAGTTCACAAAAAAAGGATGCCCCATGAAGAGACATCCCTTTGTGCCTGATAATTATCAAGCCTATATGTTTGAGCGCTTGCTTAGTTTAAAAGTTCAGCAAGTTTGTCGTGCAATGCGCTTCCTCTCAAGTCTTTTGCAATGATGTTGCCTTCGCCATCGAGCAATACAGTGTGAGGAATGCCGCGGAATGCGTAAAGATTTACCACTGGTGTGTCCCAGAACTTAAGGTCTGACATTTGTGGCCAAGTCATGTTAAGATCAGCTAGGCCTTTCTCCCATGATTCTTGATCTCTGTCAAGAGATACACCAACGATTTCAAAACCTTTATCTTTAAAGTCTTTATAAGCGTTTACCACGTTAGGCATTTCCTGACGACATGGTCCGCACCAAGCTGCCCAGAAGTCAATCAATACAACTTTGCCTTTGCCTGCATAGTCAGAAAGAGAAACTTCATTTCCTGCAGGATCTTTCATAGTGAAATCAAGGAATGGCTGGCCGATTGCTACTTTTTTAGCATTCTCAAGCTTTTCGATAATCTTTTGGATGTCCTCTCTTGATTTGTATGCTTCGTCTGCCATAGCCAAGATTTCTTCTTGAACCTCAGGTTCGTAAGCAGGAGCATTAGTTGCAAACATAAATTTGCCTAGCTCGTTGCCAATATTAGCTTTAATGAAATCTACAGTGCTTGCAGTAAGCTCTTCATAGATTTTATTGTATTGTCCCACAAGCTCCTCTTCAAGCTCAGGAGTCATAGTGCCTTCTTGGCTTGCCGATTGAAATTTTTGAGAAATCTCTCTCATCTCAACTTGTCTTTCGCCCAGTTTAGCTTCGTGAGCTGCAAGAGCATCATTAAGCTTAGTTCCCGAAACTGAAATCTTTTCTTGTTCAACAACTACGTTTATATTTCCCGGCTCTAGCACCACTTGTGTCATCAATCTTCCTGCCACTTGTGGATCTAGAGAGATATATCTAACTAGAACGTTCTCTGCATCACCCAATAGTTCAAACTTGCCATCAGTAATCAATGCACTATCCAGCACATTAATATCACGACCTTTTACCTCTTGAACATATACGTAGGTTCCTTCTGCTTCAGGAATATCAACTACACCCTTTAGCTTATATCCGGTTCCTGACGAACAAGAAGCTAGAAATGCCAAAATAGCAAATAGAATAAAATTTTTTCTCATACCTTTTAATTTTGTTATTAATAATTTAATTGTAAACACAAAGATAATTAGAAAATTAAGATGACATATTTATATTAGTGTTTTTTATACCAAACTCCCCACTAAAGTATCATAAAGAAGCATATAAGTCCTTTTTACTGCGATTTGTCAACCACAAGCAAACAATATATTCAATTTTATTGCGGGCAATTAATCCATATTTTATTAACTTTGACACTTAAATTTAAAATATCATCATTATGAGTCATTTAATAGCACCATCACTTCTATCTGCAGATTTTTTGAATCTTGAACGAGACATCAAGATGTTTAACCAAAGCGACGCCGACTGGCTACACCTTGATATCATGGACGGAGTGTTTGTTCCTAACATATCATTTGGATTTCCAATAATTAATAGATTAAAAGAAAAAACATCCAAACCATTAGATGTTCACATGATGATTGTGGAGCCTGAAAAATTTATCAAAGAAATTGCCGATGCAGGGGTATATTCTATGAATGTTCATTATGAGGCCTGCACTCACCTCAACAGAGTGGTGAATGAGATAAAGAAACACGGCATGAAAGCGGCAGTAACCCTAAATCCGCACACACCGGTAATGCTGCTAGAAGATATCATTAATGACCTAGATATGGTTCTATTAATGTCGGTAAATCCCGGCTTTGGCGGACAAAAGTTTATCGAAAACACCGTTCAGAAGGTGGAAACACTTAAAGAATTAATCACAAAAAAGAACTCTCATGCACTTATAGAAGTGGATGGCGGCGTTAATTTGGAAACAGGCAAACGATTGGTGGACGCAGGCGCAGACGTGCTGGTGGCAGGCAATTTTGTTTTCTCATCCGACGATCCCATCAAAACAATCAAGCAACTAAAAGATTTATAAACTATAGCTGACAAACAAGCATTTTTTTGTGAAAGACACCTTTTCTAAAATTCCATTTGCCAAAATACTGATACCGGCAATTGCATCTACGCTTGTGTCAAATTATTTGACTCAAGAGACCTATCCTGCAATTACTGCAATTGTCGGCATCATCACAGTTGTGCTGTCACACTTCATCCCTCTCAGATGGAAACACCGCCTGAGGTGGGTGGGTGGCGCGGGGCTTTTTACAATTGTCTTTGCACTATTCTCATTTCTCACTATAGAAAGAATTAGTGAAGCTCAGCCCACACTAAGCAATAATGATGGCTATCACATTACCACTGTTCAAACCTTTCCGCAAGAGAAAAACAAATCCATTGCTTATACTCTTAAAATAGAATACCCCAAGAAGCAAAAAATTATTGCATACCTAGAAAAGGGAGACGAAGCGGCCTCGCTAACACCCGGTGATGAGATAATTATACATGCGCACGTAGAAGAATTTAAAAACTTTGGCAACCCTAACGATTTTGATTATAAACAGTATATGAGAAATAAGGGGTTTGCGGGCAGCACCTATATCCCAACCAAATCTTGGATCAAGACAGATAGAGAAAACACCAAATCGATTACAAACTATTCGCAACACTTGCGCCATCAAGCTCTCAAGCTGTATAAATCATTCAACCTAAGCGATGATGCATACTCTTTCATCTCTGCCCTGACGTTGGGATATAAAGATGACTTGAGCACCAATCTAAAAGAAGCTTTTCAGGCCTCGGGCACTTCGCATATTCTTGCCGTAAGCGGATTGCATGTTGGCATAATATATGCCTTGTTGGTATTTGTATTCTCAGTTCTTGGCAAAACCGGCAAGCATAAGATACTGGAGCAACTGCTGATTATAGCTTCGCTATGGTTTTATGCTGTTTTCACGGGATTATCGCCTTCGGTGATACGTGCCACCATTATGCTTTCATCAGTATCACTAATAAGAGCTTTTAAGAAGAACACATACACCACCAATATACTGGCAATTGCTGCATTTTCTATATTGGCCTACAATCCTCTACAGCTTTTTGATGTAGGGTTTCAAATGAGCTTCACGGCGGTGCTGGCTATTGTTTATATTAATCCCATTATAAACCGAAAGCTGTATTTCAAAAATAAACTATCTAGTTATATTTGGTCGTTGTTTACTGTCTCACTATCGGCGCAGATTGGTGTTCTACCCATATCGCTGTTTTACTTTGGCACTTTTCCCACATATTTCTTCATTGCCAATATGATTATCATCCCGGTTATTGGAGTCATCATATATTTGTGCGTATTATTAGTTTTCATATCCATGTTTAGCGGGTTCAAACTAGCGGTGGTTGGCACTATTCATGAAGCCGTCAGGGTGGTGCTCGAGTTTTTGATAAACCTCGTATTAAAAACAGTTTATCTCATCGAGACGCTCCCCTTCGCACAAATAAGCAATTTGCACTTAACCCTTCTTCAAACAATTATAGCCATAATCTTTATTGCCACTATTGTTATATACCTCAACAGGAGATTACCTAAACACTTAATCACTGCTCTGGCATCATTATTTATTTTTGTTTGCTCCATCATCATCAATCTGAACAGTAATAAACAAGATTACATAGTAGTATTCAACACTGTCGGCAGAACAGATATATCATTGTATATTGATAACAAGAAAGAGTATTTAGATTATAATGAAAATGGTCTCATCCCTCACAGCAGCAAGAATATATTACTATTGTCAGAAAACAGATTTAATAATTTAACACCCAGCTCAAAGATGGATATGGATATAATTATATTATCAAAAGACAGAAGCTTTTCTATGAAAAAGCTAAACAGTATTTTTAATTGCAACACCATAATATTGGATAGCACAATTCCGCAATATATTAAAGACAAATGGATTGAGGAATGCTCATCACTGGATATCGAAATCCATGATGTGAGCAAAAAGGGCGCTTTCTTCATAAAAATATAGTACTTTTGCTTTTTATTCAAAAAGATATTGATGAACACTTACGAATTAATTACACCAATAATAGACAACAAATTAGTAGAGAAATCATTTGAACTTATAAATCAAAGCGAACAAATTCTTATCACTACTCATCTTTCGCCCGATGGTGATGCAATGGGCTCAACGTTGGGGCTTTATCACTTTCTTCAAGGTATGGGCAAAAAGGTCAAGATAATTGTCCCGAATTCTTTTCCATATTTCTTAAGATGGATGAATGGAGCTAATGAAGTACTTATATATGAATATAACCCGGAGGCTGCTCAAACAATTTTTGATACATCTGATCTGATTTTTAGTCTCGATTATAATATTCCAAAGCGAATTGGCCCAATGGCATCCGCTCTGGAGAATGCAAAGGCAAAGAAAATACTTATCGATCATCATTTAGAGCCGGGAGATATATTTGATGTATGTATTTCATACCCAAAGATATCATCTACATGCGAGTTAGTTTTTAGATTTCTATATCAAGCAAATATGCTCGATAGATTTGACAAAAACATCTCCGAATGCCTATATACCGGTATGATGACAGATACAGGAGGATTTACATTCAACTCGAACAATCCCGAGATCTATCAAATTATAAGTATCTTGCTAAGAAACGGGGTGGACAAAGATAGAATATACTCAAAGGTTTTTAATAACCTAAACGAAACCAGATTTAGGCTACTAGGTTATACTCTTTCAAAAAGAATGGAGATTTACCCTGAACTTCATTCGGCACTAATGTGGCTCTCCATAGAAGATCAAAAACAATTTGAATTTAACAAAGGCGATACCGAGGGATTTGTGAATTATCCGCTTGGAATAAAAGATGTTATATTCTCTGTATTCATGAGAGAAGAGCCCGAGCTGATAAAAATATCATTCAGATCGCAAGGAGATTTTCCTGCAAATGAGTTTGCGAAAGAGTATTTTAATGGAGGCGGACACCTAAATGCCTCAGGTGGAGAATTCTATGGTTCGCTAGAGGATGCAATAGCACTTTTTGAGAAGGGAATTGCTGAATATAAAGAAAAATTGAAACTCTCATTAAAATAATCATAAAATTTTGCCAATCTGTTAGAAAATAGTATCTTTGCATCGGTAAAGAGGGAGAGGAGCACAAAAAAGATGCTCCTTTTTCGTTCTTTATACCTATTCTTTGTTTACATCCTATGATAGAAAAGAAGATAATAATAGATCATGCAGAAGAATTTCTTAAAGAGACTTCTGATTATTTGGTAGATGTTACGATAACACCTGCCAATTTTATCTCCATAGAAATAGACAATGACGATGGAGTGGACTTGGAGAGATGTATAGAATTGAGCAGATTCATAGAATCAAAACTTGATCGTGAGATTGAGGATTTTGAACTCACAGTGGGATCTGCAGGATTAACCTCTCCTCTAAAAACAAAACGACAATATAAAAAATACTTAGGCAAAGAAGTTGAAGTTCTGTCAAACAAAGGAATTAAACTATCTGGTGATCTTAAAAGTTATAATGATGAGGGATTCATTGTTGAAACTACAAAAATGGAGAAGCCGGAAGGTGCAAAACGCAAGATAGAAGTAAAAAAAGAGATTTCATTTACCTATGATGAAGTAAAATATACAAAATATAAAATCAGATTTTAATAAAGATGGCCAAGAAAAAAGAATCAATCAGCCTAATAGATACATTTTCCGAATTCAACGAACTGAAGAATATTGATAAAGCAACTATGATTAGTGTGCTCGAAGAGTCTTTCAGAAACGTAATAGCGAAGACGCTTGGAACTGACGAAAACTTTGACATCATTATAAACCCCGACAAGGGAGATCTTGAGATTTGGCGCAACAGAGTGGTTGTGGCAGATGATGAACTTGAGAACCCAAACATGGAGATAAGTCTGACTGATGCACAGAAGATTGATGCTGACTTTGAAATAGGCGAAGATGTAACTGATGAACTTCATTTGGTTGATTTTGGCAGAAGAACGATATTGAACTTGCGCCAAACACTTGCCTCAAAGATTCTTGAGCTGGAAAAAGACAATCTGTATAATAAATATAAAGACAAAGTTGGCGAAATAGTAACTGGTGAGGTTTATCAGATATGGAAAAAGGAGATGCTTCTTCTTGATGATGATCACAACGAGTTGATATTGCCAAAGAATGAACAAATTCCTAACGATTTCTTCCGTAAGGGTGAACACGTAAGAGCAATTGTTGCCAGGGTTGAGAACGTAAACAACAATCCAAAGATTATTCTATCCAGAACATCACCTGTGTTCTTGGAAAGGTTGTTTGAAATGGAGATCCCTGAAATCAATGATGGCTTGATTACTATAAAAGGTATTGCCCGAATTCCTGGAGAAAGAGCTAAAGTGGCTGTTGAAGCTTATGACGACAGAATTGACCCGGTTGGTGCCTGTGTAGGTATGAAGGGTTTTAGAATTCACGGTATTGTTAGAGAATTGCGAAATGAAAACATTGATGTTATCAATTACACAAACAATCTGAACTTATATATTCAGCGTGCTCTTAGCCCTGCAAAAATCAATTCAATAGCGATTAGAGAAGAAGATCACCGCGCAGAGGTATTCTTATACCCTGAAGAGGTATCGCTTGCTATCGGTAAAGGGGGAGCAAATATTAAATTGGCATCAATGCTTACCGGATACAATATTGAAGTATTTAGAGAAATAGATAATTTCGACGAAGAAGATATTTATCTTGATGAATTCCGTGACGAAATTGACGGATGGATTATTGATCAGTTAAAGAAAATTGGATGTTCTACCGCTAAAAACGTATTAGCTTTGTCGAGAGACAAAATAATAAAAGAAGCGGACCTAGAGGAAGTAACCGTTGACAATATTCTCAACATTCTTCGAGCTGAATTTGAAGATGAGGATGTAGTAGAAGAGAATTTTGAAGATGAGTCATACGATGATTATGAGTATGAGTATGACGAATCAGACGAAGATGAAGATGAATACGCAGAAGATGAAGAAGTTGATAACGAAGCATCCGACCGCAATGACTAGGTAGAAACAAATTACAAATACTGTTCATAAAACAATAATATTTAAAGAAAGGACATAAGTCTAGAATATGACTCAAAGATTAATTAAAGTAGCAAAAAGTTTGAATGTAGGAATCGGCAATCTTGTTGAATTTTTACAGAAGAAAGGTATTACTGTTGAAAACAGCCCCAACACAAAGATAAATGATGAACAGTATCAGTTATTACTTGCTGAATTTAGCAAAGACAAGAAAATAAAAAAAGAGGCTGTGGATTATCTGGAAAAGATGAGCAAGAAAGAAACGAAGGAAACTGTTGCTATAGAAGGATATGAAAATGATGATAAAGCAAAGAGTACTTCTGCTAAAGAGGTAACCAAGTCGGCTATATCAGAAGAGAACAGACCTAAGATTCAAGTCATTGGCAGTATTGATTTGGGCAAAAAAACAACTAATGAAGCCAAACCTAAAAAGACAGTAGAAAAAGAGTCAGAGTCTAAGATTGAAACACCAAATAACGAAGTCTCGGCAAGCATAGAGAAAGATGCAGTTATTGAGTTAAAAGAAGAGCCTAAAAAGGAAAAAGAGGTCGCTCCGGTAGCAAAAGAAAGTAAGAAGCAGGAGAACATTGTAGTTGAGACTTCACCTAAAGATATAGTTGAAACAAAAGAAGTCGTTTCAGCAAAAACAAGTGATATAAAAGAAAAAGAAGCTGCAAAAGAAGCTGATTCAATAACAAAAGAAAAAACAGAAGCTATAGAAATCAAAAAAGCAACTCCGAAATCAGAGGTTAAAGAGGAAAATCAGCCTCAGCAAGTCGTTAAAAGCAAAGAGCCTAAAGATAAAAAGGAAGTTATCAAAAGCTCAAAACCGGAAGCAAAAGACTCCGAGAGTGAACGCGAACCTCAAGTAGCTGAATCAAATGAACCATTTAGACTAAACTCGAATGTTATCGAGAATAAACTAGTTGTAAAAGGTTCGATTGACCTAGATGCTATTAATGAAAAAACTCGTCCTGCACGCAAGTCAAGATCTCAAAGAAGAAAAGAAAGACTTGAACGAGAACAAACCCAAAAGAGAACTAAAGAGGATGCAGTTAAAACTCTTAAGAAAGAGTCAATAGACGAAAGGAAAAAAACTGCTACTACTGAATCAGACGACGATAGCAAGAAAAGAAAAAGACGTCGTATTGATAAAAGCAAAGTAGAGGTAGATAAACCTACACCTGCTCGCGAAACAAGAGCACCTCGTGGTAAAAAGGTTCTTAGAAAACCTGTAAAAGCAGAGGTTAGCGAGGAGGAAGTACAAAAGCAAATTAAGGAAACACTGGCCAGACTGACTGAAAGAAAAGGAAGAAAAGGCGGTGGAGCAAGATATAGAAGAGAAAAGAGAGATGCTGTGTCTCAAAGACAGCAAGCTGAACTGAAACAACAGGAAAGAGAAAGCAAGGTATTGCAACTGACTGAGTTTGTTACAGCTAATGACCTTGCCAATATGATGGACGTGCATGTTACTAGCGTTATTGCAACATGTATGAACATTGGTGTTATGGTTGCTATTAATCAGAGACTAGATGCTGAGACTATAAATATAGTTGCTGAAGAGTTTGGTTTTAAAACCAAGTTTGTGAGTGCGGATGTTGTTGAAGCAATAGCAGAAGAGGCTGACGAACCGGAAGATTTACAACCACGTCCACCAATTGTTACTGTGATGGGACACGTGGACCACGGTAAGACATCTCTACTTGATAGTATTCGTAACACAAATGTTATTGGCGGCGAAGCAGGTGGTATCACCCAGCACATTGGAGCTTACAATGTGAAGCTAGCCGATGGCAGAAGAATCACCTTCCTTGATACTCCGGGTCACGAGGCATTTACGGCGATGCGTGCAAGGGGTGCTAAGGCCACTGACGTTGCAATTATTATTGTGGCTGCTGATGATAGCGTGATGCCTCAAACTATTGAAGCTATTAATCACGCAAGTGCTGCTGGAGTCCCAATCGTATTTGCAATTAACAAGATTGACAAACCAAGTGCCAACCCTGAAAAGATTAAGGAGAAGCTTGCAGAAATGAACTACCTTGTAGAAGAATGGGGTGGTAAATACCAATCACAAGATATCTCTGCTAAAAAGGGCTTAGGTATTAATGAGCTTTTGGAGAAAGTGTTATTAGAAGCTGATTTGCTAGACTTGAAGGCCAACCCTGATAGAAAAGCTACAGGTACAGTTGTAGAATCTTCGCTAGATAGAGGAAGAGGATACGTTGCTACTGTATTAGTTGAAAACGGAACTTTATCACAAGGCGATATATTAATAGCAGGTACGTACTACGGTCGTATCAAGGCTATGTTTAATGAGAGAAATCAAAGTATAGAGCAAGCCGGACCATCAGAACCAGCTCTTATCCTTGGTTTGAATGGAGCACCTCAAGCAGGAGATACATTTAACGTAATGGATAGCGATCAAGAGGCAAGAGGAATTACTGCGAGACGTGAACAACTTCAAAGAGAACAATCTCTTAGAACTCAGAAGATGCTTACTCTTGATGATATTGGAAGGCGAATTGCTATCGGAAACTTCCAGCAACTTAATATTATTGTTAAGGGTGATGTGGACGGATCTGTTGAAGCTTTGGCAGACTCACTCATCAGACTATCAACCGAAGAAATACAAATCAATGTTATTCACCAAGCTGTAGGTCAGATTTCAGAGTCAGACGTAACATTAGCAGCAGCATCAGATGCTATTATTATTGGTTTCCAGGTGAGACCATCAATAGGAGCACGACGTGAAGCTGAAAAAGAAGGTGTAGATATCAGATTGTACTCAATCATTTATGATGCTATAGAAGAGGTTAAATCCGCGATGGAAGGTATGTTAACCCCAGATATTAAAGAAGAAATTGTTGGTAACGTTGAAGTACTGGAAGTATTCAGAATTAGCAAGGTTGGAACAATTGCAGGTAGCATGGTAAGAGATGGTAAGATAAAGAGAAATAGTAAAATTAGACTTATCCGTGATGGTATCGTTATTTTCACTGGCGTTCTTGATTCATTGAAACGATTCAAAGAGGACGTACGCGAAGTAACAAATGGGTATGAGTGCGGATTGAGCATAAAGAACTTTAATGACATTAAAATAGGTGATGTTGTTGAAGCTTATGAAGAAGTAGAAGTAAAGAAATCACTTGATTTCTAAAAAATAAATTGAAAACCAGTTTACATTGTTCTTTTAATTCAAGTACCTAGCCGCATTTGCCCTCAAGCAAATGCGGCTACAACACACACTAAAAGAACTCTGTAAATAACGGTTTCAATCATATATATTCCCTTTAAAACTAGATTAAATATTATGGACAAGGTTAAAATTTTAATTCTGAGTGTTTTCGTCTTTGCTATCAGCGCATTCTCTTTAGCACAAGAAAACAATACAATTCAAAATCAAGTTATAACTATCGCTTATGTCAACTCGGCTGATCTTCTAGATGGATTAAAGGAGAAAGAAAAAGCAACAGAGCAACTAATTAATCTAAGCGAAAACTACAAAAAGGAATTAGAGATAATGCAAAAGGAGTATAATAAAAAGTACTCTGATTACATTACATATCAAAACTCTTTGGCTGACAACATAAAATTGCGAAGAATGCAAGAGCTGACAGAGCTTGAGAACAAAATAGAGCAATTTATAAAACTTGGACAAGACGACATTGAGCAACAAGAGCAACTTTTACTTCAACCACTAAAAGATAGAATTAATAATGCTATCAGACAGGTCGGACTTGAGAACAACTATACAATTATATATGATTTGTCAGA
This sequence comes from uncultured Proteiniphilum sp., assembly GCA_964607405.1. Classification (GTDB taxonomy): domain Bacteria; phylum Bacteroidota; class Bacteroidia; order Bacteroidales; family Dysgonomonadaceae; genus Petrimonas. Next base: position 50,294 of record CAZSKF010000001.1, read on the forward strand.
CTCAGGGATAGCCTTTATTACACCTGCTGCAATTGATGCAAATCTACAAGTTAAGCAAAAGCTAGGTCAATAAACTGAACTTATTCTTTAAAATGTCAGACACTCCTACTGCAAAAAAAAAAGCACCAATAGGCGTTTTTGATTCAGGATTCGGAGGACTTACCGTCCTATCTGAAATCAAAAAAGCATTACCAGAATATAGCTATATATATTTAGGAGACAATATGCGTGCGCCATATGGAGGCAGATCATTCGATGCAGTATATGACTTTACACTAAGCGCTGTAAAGTGGCTATTTGATCAAGGTTGCCATCTGGTAATACTAGCTTGCAATACAGCATCAGCAAAAGCACTCAGAACAATACAACAAAAAGATTTACCTTTAATTGATAAAGACAAGAGAGTATTGGGAGTTATCAGACCTACAGTGGAAAATGTCAACATAACAAAAACAGGACATATAGGCATTCTTGGTACAAACGGTACAATTCAATCAAAGTCTTATGAAATTGAAATTGAGAAGTTCCATCCTGATTTTACTGTAACTGGAGAAGCTTGTCCAATGTGGGTACCTCTAGTAGAAAACAGAGAATATGATAATCCCGGTGCTGATTATTTTGTTAAACAACATATTGACCGTTTATTAAAAAAGGATGACAAAATAGACACTATAATCCTTGGGTGCACACATTACCCACTTTTAATAGACAAAATCAATAAGTATATTCCTAATAATGTAAAAGTAATATCTCAAGGATATTACGTAGCAAAAAGTCTCAAAGACTATCTAGAAAGGCATCCTGAGATAGATGCGAAATGCGAAAAGGAATCGAAAAACTATTTCTTTACTACAGATTCTACTGAAGAGTTTAATAAGTTTGCCACAATTGTATTTAATGAGCCTGTAAATGCTCAAAAAACTGTTCTTTAGATATGAACAACTGGTTCGATATAGCAATATTGATAATTTTGGTTATCGTATTCCTAAAAGGATTTAGAAAAGGAATGATAAAAATGCTAATAGAGTTAGCTATCATTCTACTGGCTACAATCTTTGGGGGAAAACTATCTATTATAGTTTTACCACATCTTCAAGAACTGACCAATATATCTGACAACTATGCCATCATAACATCCTATATCATATCGTTTATTGCAATAGCTATTGTAATGTCAATGATAGGAAAAATATTTGAAAAGGTAATCGAAATAGTAAGCCTAAGCCTAATAAACAGAATTATAGGGGGTGTTATATCAATGGGAATAAGTATGGTCATTCTAAGTATTATCTTAAACGGAATACTGATAATTGGGAAAAATAATACATTTATAGGACCAGAAATCAAAGAAAATTCCTTTTTTTATGATAGAGTACAATCAGTATTACCAAGTATTACACCATATATTGACTATTCGGACATACAAAAAATAATTCCTGAAAATATAATAGAGCAAATAGAAACATTCAATAGTATAGGCGTTATTGATTCTTCTTATCAAAAACGATATTTTAAAGTAGATTCAATATAATTATCAATCAAAATAGTTAAGTTTTATTTGAATAGATTTTGTAGATTCCGATTAAATCACTACTTTTGCATTGCTTTTATAAAACAAGCACGGTCCCATAGCTCAGTTGGTTAGAGCACCTGACTCATAATCAGGGAGTCACTGGTTCAAGCCCAGTTGGGACCACATTAATAATTAAGCACTTACAAGTTTAAACTTGTAAGTGCTTTTTTCATTATTACCCGATTGTAGCCTACTCTAAAACCACTATATCGAAAGACACCTAAAGCAATTTATTAGTAGAGTATAGTACAAAATATCAGTATTATCAGCTATTTTTTATTATAATGCTATTTTTATAATATTATTCGTGTAAATTTGCAACTCAATTCAAATAGTAATAAATATCAAACAACATGTTGACAGTTGAAAAGATTGGCGGAACATCCATGTCTCAGTTTCAAGATGTACTACAAAACATCATAAGAGGAAACAGAAAAGAAAGTGAACTATTTAACCGTATTTTTGTGGTCTCAGCTTATAATAATGTGACCAACTGGTTACTAGAACACAAAAAGACAGGTGAGCCAGGTATATACAATAAGTTTTTAAGAGGAGAAGACTATAGCAGCGCCTTAGACTCCTTTTGTCAAAGACTTCTATTGATAAACGATGGGTTTGCAGATATAGGCCTGGATCTTAAAGAAGCACGAGACTTCATCAGATTCAGAATAGATCAGTCTAAAACACTATTATACAGCTTAGGAAAAGTATTGGCTTCAGGATACGTAAATATGGATGACATTCATCTTGCAGCCCGAGAAATACTAGCTTCAATAGGTGAGGCGCACTCTGGATGGAACTCCGCGAATATACTGAACAACAATGGTATTAATGCTAGGTTTATAGATCTTTGCGGGTTTAACGACAACGAAGCGCTAACCATAGACGAACGGATTCATAAAGAGTTCTCTGGTGTTGATTTCAGCAATATTATATGCATAGCAACTGGCTACACTAAAGGTGTTGAAGGCATTATGCGAGCATTCGACAGAGGATACTCAGAAGTTACATTCAGCAAGATAGCAGTAGAGGTTAAGGCCGCAGAAGCTGTGATTCACAAAGAGTATCACCTTTCTAGTGCAGACCCTAAAATTGTTGGAGTTGAAAACAGCGTTCCCGTAGGACACACAAACTATATTATAGCAGATCAACTTGCCGACATAGGCATGGAAGCTATTCATCCCAAAGCAGCTAAGCCACTTGAGCTTGCCGGAATAAATATCAGGATTAAAAATACATTTGAGCCCGAACATCCCGGTACATTAATTTCAAGAGATTATATTTCACCAGAGCCACGAGTTGAGATTGTTTCAGGATCAAGGCAAGTAATAGCAATCGAGATTCATGACCCTATGATGGTTGGAGAAGTAGGATTTGATGGAAGAATAATGGATTACTTCGTTAAACACGGAGTCAGCTACATTCTAAAGTCAACAAACGCCAATAGTATTACTATGGTAGTTTGGGAAAACGATAAGAGTAAACAGCTTATAAACGTACTAAAGGAGAACTTCTATCAGGTTGACACCAAGCCTTCAGCAATTGTCAGCACAATGGGTTCAAATATTGCTATGCCGGGATTCTTATACAGATCTGCAAAAGCACTATATAAGAAAGGCATTAACGTAGAAAGTTTTGCTCAATCACTAATGCAAGTAAATATGCAGTTCGTAATAGAAAGAGACAAATATGAAGAAGCTGTAATTGCTCTTAATGATGAACTGTGCATTGTAAAATAATCAACTTAGGTTACTTTAAGATATTAATAATACAAATAAGGCTGTCTCAATGAAGCTAAAACTTCATGTAGAGACAGCCTTTCTTTTATACTTAGCTCAATCTACTTTGCAGGCTTCAACTCAATAGTAAAATGCCTCATAATTGGCTCCTCATTTTCTATTTCATAACCAGAGGTTATAGACTCTCTCCTATCATATACATTCTTCAAAGCAGCAGCCACTACATTCATATGATTATTTGTGTAAGTACGCCTTGGAATAGCTAAACGCAGCAGCTCAAGTTCAGGATATCTATTCTCACGTGTTACAGGGTCTCTGTCGGCAAGCAAAGCACCAACCTCAACCCCTCTTACACCAGCCTCCAAATATAACTCAATACCTAATGTCTGTGCCACAAACTGCTCTTTGGGAACATGAGTTAGTATCTTCTTGGCATCAACAAAAATAGCATGTCCACCGGCAGGACGCTGATAAGGAATACCATAATCATCAAGTAGCGAAGCCAAATATTCAATTTGTTTAATACGAGTTTCCAAATAATCAAAATCCGTGCCCTCATCAAGACCAACCGCAAGAGCATTCATATCTCTGCCACTCAGTCCGCCATAAGTAAGAAAGCCCTCATTCATTATACAAAACTTTTGTGCCTGCTTCCACAACTCTTTCGACTTAAAAGCTACGAAACCACCAATATTAACAATAGCATCCTTTTTTGAAGACATTGTCATAATATCTGCATACGAAAACATCTCTGCCACAATCTCTTTTATACTTTTAGAAGAATATCCCTCTTCTCTCATTTTTATAAAATAGGCATTTTCGGCAAATCTGGCTGAATCCATCAAAAGAGGTATATCATACTTTTTACATAGAGCAGAAACTGCTTTAATGTTATCCATAGAAACAGGCTGTCCGCCAGCAGTATTATTTGTAACTGTCAATACTACAGCCGGTATTTGTTCGCGTGGATATTGCTTAAGGACCTCCTCTAATTTAGCTGTATCAACATTTCCTTTGAAAGGTATCTCAAGCTGAGTATCATTAGCCTCAGCAATTGTACAATCAATAGCTGTAGCCTGTCTAAACTCTATATGCCCCTTAGTCGTGTCGAAATGGGAATTACCGGGCAAGATATCCCCTTTTTTAATAATGGTAGAAAACAAAATATTCTCTGCTGCGCGACCTTGGTGAGCCGGCAAGAAGTAATCAAAGCCCAGAATATTCTTAATAGTATTCTTCAAATTATAATATGATCTGGAACCGGCATAACTCTCATCTCCAATCATCATAGCCGACCATTGATTATCACTAAGAGCACCTGTGCCCGAATCAGTCAACAAGTCGATAAATACATAATCACTTTTAAGACCAAATAGATTGTATTTAGCCTCTTTAATCCACTCCATACGTTGCTCTCTTGAGCTTCTCTTAATAATCTCTACAGTCTTAATTCTGTAAGACTCTGCAAAAGGTAATTTCATTTTATTTATATGGTTTATAAGGTCGAATGAATTAATATCACCCAACTAGATTTAAAAAATTATATTTGATTTGAAATTTAGGATATGGTGTAGTAAAGGTTACATAATACACCACAAAAGCTTGTTGTTAGGCCACGCCTGATAAAACGTGACCTAATGCAAGGCTTTATACATTAAGAATAAAAGAATTCATCTCTCTTTTTGATATTCTTAAATTTGAGCTTTCGCGGAAGTGTTTTATATTTGTTCTTCTTCATAATCCTGATACAGGAAATCATTGTACGGAAATCGCTGAATATGTATTTCCTTAACTTTATTATATATAAGAGTTTTCAACTCGTCAATATTAGTCTTTTCCTTTGCCGAAATAAACATGCAATTCTCATTAAGCTTACTCATCCACGTTTGCTTCAAGTCATCCAGAGAAAGATTATGCTTATTCATAGGCGTTAAGTCATCTTCGTCCTTTGCCTCATATTCAAATGCATCTATTTTATTAAACAGAACAATTGTAGGCTTCTCTTCTTTGTCAATCTCAAACAAGGTTCTCTCTACTACCTGCATGTGATCTTCAAATGCCGGATGAGAAATATCTACTAAATGAATAAGAATATCTGCTTCTCTAACTTCGTCAAGCGTTGACTTAAAAGACTCAATAAGCTTTGTAGGTAATTTGCGAATAAAACCAACTGTATCTGTCAGCAAGAATGGAAGATTCTCTATTGTCACCTTTCTAACTGTTGTATCAAGCGTTGCAAAGAGCTTATTCTCAGCAAATACTTCAGACTTACTCAATAAGTTCATCAATGTTGATTTGCCCACGTTGGTATAACCCACCAAAGCAACTCTAACCATCTTACCTCTGTTTTTCCTCTGAACGCTCTTCTGCTTATCAATACTCTTAAGTTCATCTTTCAGTCTAGATATCTTATCAAGAATGATACGACGGTCTGTTTCCAACTGTGTTTCACCGGGACCACGCATAATCACTCCGCCACCACCACGCTGACGCTCCAAGTGAGTCCACAAACGAGTCAAGCGAGGCAACAGATACTCATACTGTGCTAACTCCACCTGCACCTTGGCATGTGCAGTTTGAGCTCTCATCGCAAATATATCTAATATAAGACTTGTTCTATCCAGAATTCTTAACTTAAACTCCTTTTCTATATTTCTTATTTGTCGTGCCGATAATTCATCATCAAAGATAACTACCCCCACATCATTGTCTTCATCTTGCACATACTCCCTTATCTCCTGAAGCTTTCCTGTACCTACAAAGGTTACAGAGTTAGCCATATCTAGCTTCTGAACGAATCTTTTACTAGGTACCAACCCAGCCGTTTCAGCCAGAAAAGCAAGCTCATCCAAGTATTCGGTTACAGTCTCTTCATTCTGTTCGGGAGTTATTAATCCTACCAAAACTGCGTTCGTGCTATCTATTTCACTTTTTATAAAATCTCTCATACAATATTTTTATATTTCAAAAACAAAAACTCTTATTAGAACCACAAACCAATCCCAAGCATAAACGCAACTTGAGCATAGTCTTTCATCGACTGATACTTTATCTCCAAACTAGTTCTTGCTTTATATCGAAAATCATACTGAAAACCAAGGCCTGCATTCAATCCCAAACGTTTATTATATATATCTTTATCAGTAAATTCTATTGGTGCTTGCTTGTTTTTCCATTCCGAGTAATGCAAGCCAAAAAGGGGATAAAAAGAAAACTCTGTACCTACAGGAACTACGTAATGAATATCTCCATCAATATTCCACATACTCTTATCTTTTAATTCCATATAATATGTTAGAGAAGGAGCTACTCTAAAATTATTAGTCAAATAGTAATGAATATCTACTCCCACTCCCGGTCTCTGTATTTCAGAAGCATAGCTAACATGAGCACCCATACCAAAGGTACCATTATATTGGGCGAATGAATTTGCTGTAGTAATTAAAAGAAAGGTCACTACAAGTAGTATGTTCTTTTTCATATTTATTGTTTTCATATACAAAGATAATGAAACAAATGAAACGCAAGGTATATTTATTCTAAGATTTTATGTATTATAACAATGCATATCAGCGGTATAGAACCAATGATATGCATTATATTATAGAAATATGAGTATAAAATATACCCACACAAATATAGCCCTTAGGCTATTTATTATCTGTAAGTCTAGGCAAATCCCAATGGTACTTAACTGCCAATATTCTAATCAGTATTACCAAGGAAGCCGTAGCAATCTCATTAACCACCATATTTAGGTTCAGAGCATAACCAATAGTAAAGAATATACCTCCAATGACACAAGCAAAGGCGTAAATCTCTTTTCTAAAGATTAGGGGTATCTGCATTATCATGAGGTCACGAAGCATACCACCAAAAGAGCCTGTAATAGTTCCCATCATAACAGCCACCCATGGCGCAAAGCCTAGTGCAAGAGCCTTCTCAGTACCCACTACAACAAATAGCCCCAGACCAATACTATCAAATAAAAATATAGTATAATGCAACCTCACTACTCGGGCTTTAAATACCATCACAAATATCAAAGCCAACAAAGTTGCCCATAGATACACACTACTAGTCATCCAAAACGGAGTGACACCGAGTAGTAAGTCACGAATTGTTCCACCACCAATAGCGGTAAACAAACCTATAGTGAAAGCTCCAAAAAGGTCAATCTTCTTTGATGAGGCGTGCCTCACACCACTGACGGCAAAGGCAAAAGTTCCGATAAACTCTATAATGTCAACGAACTGTATGTCTTGAAAGAAATTCATTTTTTAAACAAATAAAATAACACTAAAACAATCTCAATTATATTCGCTCCTTTTATTTTAATTATATGATCATTCCGCTTCCCAATACAAGCTTATTGTCCTCATCGTACACAACACCGTATTGACCGGCAGCAATACCCTGAATAGGATCATCTGAATGAATACGATACATGTCGCCCACCCTGGAAATTCTTCCGTGAGTAAACTCAGGAGTATGTCGTATTTTGAAAGACACATCTTTCTCACCTTCAAATTCGCCCCAAACATCTTGAGTTATAAACGAAAAGCCTTGAAGATTCACAACATTCCCATATTGAAACTTAGTATCATACCCTTTAGAGACATAAATAATATTTCTGTCAACATCCTTTTTGATAACAAACCACGGGCCACCACCTAGTCCCAAGCCTTTGCGCTGTCCTATTGTATGATACCAATATCCTTGATGTCGTCCTAATATATTACCCGTTTCTAATTCTACTATAAGCCCCTCTTTTTTACCAAGATATCTACCAATGAAATCATTGTAATTCACTTTTCCCAAAAAGCAAATACCCTGGCTATCTTTTCTTTTAGCTGAAGGCAGATTGCTTTCCACCGCTATTTGGCGCACCTCCGATTTTAGCAAATCACCAATCGGAAACATTAGTTTCGAGACCTGAACATATTCAATCTGTCCCAAAAAGTAAGTTTGGTCCTTAACTTTATCTTTTGAAGTTGATAGCCATGTCTTTCCATCAATCTCGGTTGTAGTGGCATAATGCCCTGTTGCGATTTTATCAAAATGGTGTCCCCATTTCTGTTCAAACGTGCCAAACTTAATAAGCTTGTTACACATCATATCCGGGTTTGGTGTCAATCCACGCTTCACCGAATCGATAGTATATTTTACCACACTATCCCAATATTCTTCATGCAGTGATACAGTCTCAAACCTACAGCCATATTTTTTAGCTATAAGTGATACCAGTTCAATATCTTCCTCAGATGGGCAGTCAATATATCCATGCTCATCTTCCATCCCTATTTTAATATAAAACAGTGTGGGATCGTAGCCCATCTCCTTTAATTGATGCACTACAACAGAGCTATCTACTCCACCCGAAACCAAAGCTGCTATTTCCATTATTTTCCTTTCTATATATAAGTCGCAAAGTTACAAATAAGTATCAAATAGAACAATAAGGAACCCACACATATTCAATCATAATAAGCCACACCTTTGAGAGAGTCAAAGCAAAAACTGATTTTTCAAAATAATGCAAGAAATAAGGGTAGGCATTCATACAAAATGTTTTAAATTTGCAAATTATTAAAATACTTCAAAATGTCAACTACACAACAATCTCATCCCAAAGGATTATATTTTATTTTCGTAACGGGGATGTCAGAGCGATTTAGCTACTATGGCATGCGTGCCATATTTGTGCTATATCTTATAAACGCCTTGATGCTCGACAAAGAATTTGCATCAGCAATATATGGCAACTACACAGGTCTGGTATATCTCACTCCACTTATTGGAGGATACATAGCCGACAGATATTGGGGCATGAGAAAATCTATTTTCTGGGGTGCTCTTCTAATGGTGCTAGGTCAGTTCCTAATGTTTTTTAGTGCTTTAAACTATGAAAACATTGAATTGGCAAAGTGGCTAATGTATGCAGGACTGGGAGGATTGATATTCGGTAACGGATTTTTCAAACCAAACGTTTCATCCATCGTAGGCAGACTATACAAACCTGGTGATAAAAGGCTTGACTCGGCTTACACCATTTTTTACATGGGCGTAAACGTCGGTGCATTTATGGCACCATTAGTTTGCGGTTTCTTAGGAGATACTGGCAATCCGGCCGATTTCAAATGGGGTTTTCTTGTAGCAGCACTCACCATGATTGTAAGTTTAGTAATCTATGTAGCAAAGCAAAACAAATACCTAGTATCGTATGATGGTACACCAATTGGCATAATACCAGCACTAAAAGAGGAAAATGCCAAGTCAGCAAAAAAAGATTACGAACCCAAAGAAAAAATAAATCCTGCAAAATTAATTGTATGGGCAATTGCGGGAATACTACTATTCTTCTTATTCCACACATGGTTTGATGGCGACATCATCGGTGCGGTAATATACTCGGCATGTATCATCATTCCCGGATTTGTAATATCAGATTCATCTCTAACATCAATTGAGAGACAAAGAATTCTGGTTATTTATATCATAGCATTCTTCGTAATATTCTTCTGGTCAGCATTTGAGCAAGCAGGCATATCACTCACCTACTTTGCCGAAGAACAAACAAACAGAAGTATCTTTGGATGGATAATGCCTGCCAGTTGGTTCCAATCTTTCAATGCAATCTTTGTAGTACTGTTGGCACCAATATTCTCTACAATGTGGATAAAGCTAGGGCAACGCAATATGGAACCTGCTTCACCCACAAAACAAGCTATAGGTTTGTTCCTTCTCTCTCTGGGCTATTTACTAATAGCAGTGGGCGTTAGGGATGTTGCTCCAGGCACAAAAGTCAGCATGCTTTGGCTCACTGGGCTTTACTTTATTCATACTACAGGCGAGCTAACACTTTCACCTATTGGCTTGTCCATGGTAAACAAACTATCCCCTGCCCGATTTGCATCTCTGCTAATGGGTGTTTGGTATTTATCAATGGCTACTGCCAACAAATTGGCCGGATCACTTAGCTCTCTTTATCCGGAGGCTGGCAAGAGCAAAATGTTCATAGGTTTTGAGATAACCACTCTATATGACTTCTTTATGATTTTTGTGGTTATGTCAGCAATTGCATCATTAATTCTATTCGCATTATCAAAATGGCTACAGAAGCTTATGCATGGCATTAGATAGCATTCAATAACTTTTGTACTAATAAAAACCAATAAAAGGCAGATGTGATAAATTATTATATCTGCCTTTTTTGCTATTTTGTCAATAATAATTTAAGATGAACTCATCAAAAATAAAGAGTTCAAAGTATCGTTGCTTGAAAGATTTTGTATAACTTTACAAATTAGTTTGCCGAAGGTATATTTAAATTACACCACGGCACGGCAACAGGGCGCCTTATCAGGGTGCTGAGAGTTGTCTTTCACCAGTTATATACTGGTTTTCTACGCAAAAAAAACAATAATATAAATGACCTATAAATGGAATTATCTAACCCTAACAACAGACCTAAAAGATAAAATAGATGAACTAACGAAAGAAATACAATTAGATCCAGTACTTATCGAGGTACTTCTAAAGAGAGGCATAACCAGTGTTGAGGATGCTAAGCGGTTCTTAAACCCCAGCTTAGACGACTTGCACGATCCTTTCTTAATGCCCGATATGGAAAAGGCCATTAAGCGCATTGAATCTGCTTTAGGCAACAAAGAGCGCATATTGGTATATGGTGATTACGACGTTGATGGAACTACCGCAGTTTCGTTAGTTTACAAGTTTTTGAGGAAAATAACCAATAACATTGATTATTACATTCCTGACAGGAACGATGAAGGGTATGGCATATCAATTCAAGGAATTGACTATGCACTCAGCACAGATGTCAAGCTTATTATATCATTAGATTGTGGTATAAAGGCGGTTGACAAAGTTGCATACGCAAAAGAAAAAGGCATCGATTTTATAATTTGCGATCACCACATGCCGGGTGAAGTACTACCAGACGCAGTTGCGGTAGTTGACGCAAAAAGATCTGACTCAATATATCCCTACAACGAATTATCGGGATGTGGCGTCGGCTTCAAATTGGTTCATGCATTTAGTATCCGCAACGGGTTCGAGTTCTCAGAGATTGAGCACTTGCTAGACCTCGTAGCAGTTAGTATAGCCGCAGACATAGTCCCTATTACAGGCGAAAACAGAGTGCTAATGCACTATGGGCTTAAGCAACTCAACTCCAATCCAAGCTATGGGCTTAGAGGCATAATTGAGATTTGCGGACTAAGCAAAAAGCCAATCTCAGTAAATGATATTGCATTTAAAATTGGCCCTCGCATCAATGCTTCAGGCAGAATGATGAATGGAAAAGAGGCTGTCGAGCTGATGTTGTCAACAGACATGCCACAGGCCAGATTCAAGGCACTGGATATTGACAAATACAACGAAGATAGACGAGAGTTGGACAAAAGAATCACTGACGAGGCCTTTGAATATGTAGATAGCATACTAAAAGAAAAGGATTACAAGAGTCTTGTAGTGTATAATGAAGAATGGCACAAAGGCATAATAGGAATTGTTGCATCCAGAATAACTGAGAAATATTATCGCCCTGCAGTAATACTCACAAAATCGGGAGATATGATTTCCGGATCGGCTCGTTCCGTCAATAATTTTGATGTATATAAGGCTATTGAATCATGCAAAGATCTTCTTGAGAACTTTGGAGGGCATACATACGCTGCAGGCCTAACACTGAAGGAAGAAAACTTTCCTGAGTTTAAACGCAGATTTGAGTCTATATCTTTCAAAGAAATCAACTCTAAAACAATGCGCCCGCAAATATTAGTTGATGCAATAATCCAGTTTGATAGAATCAACAACAAGTTTGTTCAAGATCTGGCTCTATTCAGTCCCTTTGGTCCCGACAATGAGAACCCCGTGTTTGTTTCCGAAAATGTATTAGACTCAGGTGGCAGCAAACTCGTAGGCAGAGGCTTCCATCACATCAAGCTGGAGGTAGTTGACGAAACAATTGACACACCTATGCAAGCCATAGCATTCAGCTCGGACACTCATTTCAAAAAGATAAAAGAGAAACAACCAATTAGCATTTGCTACACAATTGAAGAGAATAGGCATGGTGCAAAATCATTTACACAGTTAATGATAAAAGACATCAAATAAAGAACAAAGAAAAGCAGTATAGAAGATATGAATTCGGCAATATTTCATGATATTTTAAAAGAATATTGGGGCTATAGCTCATTCAGACCTCTTCAAGAACAAATCATACAATCAGTAAGTGAGAAGAGAGATACATTAGGACTCATGCCCACCGGAGGGGGAAAATCAATAACCTTCCAAGTGCCTACAATGGCTATGCCGGGCATAAGTCTTGTTGTAACTCCTCTCATTGCGCTGATGAAAGACCAGGTGGACAACCTTCGTGCGAAGGGTATCAAGGCAGCCACCATCTACTCCGGAATGTCAAGGCAGGATATCATAGCCACACTTGAAAACTGCATATTTGGCGACTACAAATTCCTTTACGTATCACCCGAAAGGCTATCTTCCGATTTATTTTTAACCAAACTACAGGCAATGAATGTATGCCTGCTGGTGGTTGACGAATCACACTGTATATCACAATGGGGATACGACTTCAGGCCATCCTATCTTAAGATAGCAGACATTCGAGACAGACTACCCGATGTTCCGGTACTGGCACTAACAGCCACTGCCACAAAGGAAGTTGCAGATGATATCCAAAACAAACTCCATTTTAAAAAGAAAAATGTTTTCAGAACCAGCTTCGAGAGAGACAATCTCTCTTACGTGGTAAGACAAACAGAGGATAAACTAAAAGAACTCATTCACATACTTAATTCAGTAAGTGGCACCGGCATTGTGTATGTTCGCAGCAGAAGTCAAACCAAAGAAATAGCATTAATGCTTAGGGAGAATAATATCTCAGCAGATTTTTTTCATGCAGGTCTCTCGCACGAACAAAAAACATTAAAGCAAAATGCATGGAAGACAAGTGAAACCAGAGTAATTGTTTCCACAAACGCATTTGGCATGGGTATAGACAAGCCGGATGTAAGGATAGTAGTCCATATGGACCTCCCCAACTCCATTGAAGAGTATTACCAAGAGGCAGGAAGGGCAGGAAGAGATGGCAAAAGAGCTTTCGCCACAATACTATATAACAAAGCAGACTCCACAAAGCTTAAAAAGAGAATTAGTGATTCATTTCCCGAGCGTAGTTTTATTAAAAGGGTTTATGAAGCACTGAGCAACTATAACCAAGTGGCAATAGGGTCAGGTATCAACCAAGTATTTGATTTCAATCTTTATGAGTTCTGCGTTCCCTACAAGCTTCCCCTTTTGCAAACACATCATGCACTAAAAATTTTAGAGCTGGCAGGATATATTGACTATATCGAGGAGGTGGATGCCAGATCATTAATAAAATTCAATATTCTACGTGATGAATTATATACTCTAAACCTATCAAAAGAGAGTTCAGATGTTATATACACCATTCTCCGCAACTACACCGGTATATTTTCAGACTACACATCCATTGATGAAGGGTTCTTAGGCACAACTCTCAATCGTTCTCGCAACGATATATATCAAACACTGACACAGCTTGCCAAAATAAGGCATATCAGCTATATTCCACAAAAGAAAACCCCTTTCATTATTTACAAAACATCAAGAGAAGATACAGAATTCGTATCTATCCCTAAAGTTGTCCTAGAGCATAGGAAAGAAAGATTTCAGAATCGCATTGAGTCTATTGTTTACTACGCCGAAAATGAGCTTTACTGCAGAAGCAGAATCCTGCTAACATATTTCAATGAAAAGAAAATAAAGGATTGTGGCTCGTGTGACGTATGTCTTAAGAAGAACAAAACAGGACTTACAAACTATGAGTATTCAAAGATATCTCACGATCTTAATACAAAACTGGAGGAGCAATCACCACAAAAACTAATCCCTCTGGTAGAATCCCTGAGCGAATATGAACCAGATAAGATAATAACGGTTATCAGATTTCAGGTAGATCAGGGCATATTAATGCTAGATGGGGATGATAATATCTCTTTAAAGAAAAAGAACAAAGAATAATACCGCAAGTCTAAACCATATCAACATCATAAGAAATACTCACGTATCTATATTTGTCAATTGCTCTAAATTGACTTTCAACACGCCTGATGTAATTCCTCACCTTAACGTGAGACATATTACTATCCAGCTTCAATAATATTTCACGTATATGACTGCGTTTTACATAACTCACAACGGGCTTGTTTGGTCCCAACACCATATTGCCAAGTGATTTTCTGAGAGTATTTGCAAAAAATATAGATCCTGCCTCTACAACATCTTCATTTCTATTTTTAAAAACAATAGATATCAATTTTGTATAAGGCGGATATCGAAACAGCTTTCGTTCACCCAATTGAGATTGATAAAAACCCACATAATCATTTGATTGCAGATATCTAAAAACCCCCATTTCCGGATTGGCCGCCTGAATTATCACCTTGCCCTGGTCTCCTTTCCTACCAGCTCTCCCTGCTGTTTGCATCATTAATTGAAATCCACGCTCGTGCGATCTAAAATCAGGATGATTAAGCAAACCATCAGCCGCTATAATGCCTACGATGCTTACATTATCAAAGTCCAAGCCTTTGGATAACATTTGCGTGCCAACAAGTATATCAGTTCTGCCTTCTTGAAAGTTATATATAATTCTCTCATAGCTATCCTTACCACGAGTAGTATCTCCATCCATTCGTTCCACTCTTGCTTCAGGAAAGAGACGCATCACCTCCTCAGCAAGCATCTCTGTGCCCATTCCTAATTGAACCACACTATCATCTTTGCAAACCTCACACTCTGTCACAACATTATAAACACTGTTGCAATAATGACATTTCAGTTGATGCAAATACTTGTGATAGGTTAACGACACATCACAGTTCTTGCATTTAGGTGTCCAGCCACAGTTTTTACATTCCAATACAGGTGCAAAACCACGCCTGTTTCTAAACAACATAACCTGCTGGTTATTTGCAAGAGAATTCTTAATCTCTTCAATCATCAATGGAGTCAACAGCGACTTCATTATTTTCTTTCTCCTCAATTCAAATGTGTTTTCAATATGAATATGAGGCATCTCTATATCCGAAAAACGGTGCGACAACGTCACCAACCCATACTTGTCACTTACAGCATTGTAATATGATTCTATTGATGGTGTAGCAGTACCAAGAAGAACTCTGGCACCAAATATCTGGGCCAAAACTATAGAAGTATCTCTAGCATGATATCGTGGCGATATATCCATTTGCTTAAATCCCACCTCATGCTCCTCATCCACAATTACCAAACCCAAGTTCTGAAAAGGAAGGAATATTGACGACCTAACCCCTATCACCAACTCAAACGGCGAGTCAGATTGCATCTTTAGCCATATCTCAGCCCGCTCATTATCATTAATTCTAGAATGATACACCCCCATTCTATCACCAAACACATCCTGAAGGCGCCTGGTAAGTTGCGTGGTTAGTGCTATTTCGGGAACAAGAAACAATACTTGTTTTTGCTGTTTTAGCTGTTCCTCTATAAGATGAATATAAATCTCCGTCTTTCCACTTGACGTCACACCATGTAGCAGGCAAACAGTTTTATCATTGAATGCTAGCTTTATCTCATCAATAGCTGATTGCTGATACTCATTTAATGGAAATGGGTCTCTGGAAGAGGCTAACTCATTACTTATCCTACTAACCTCTTCTTGAAATTCAATCAAAACACCTTTGTCTATCAATCCTTTTAGCACAGAGGATGAGTAAGCAAACTTCCTGCTAATATCACTTTTCAGCAAAAAGTTTTCACCAGTCTCATCTATTGCTGAAGCCAGCAGATTGTATAGTTCTATTTGTTTTTTTGCATTCCCAATAACAGAATAGGCATCTTCAATATCTGTATTGAGCCTAACGAAGGTCTTTATTCGAGGCTTATATTTTTCTATAATAGATTCTTCAATCCTCACTATACCCTTAAATATCAAGGAGTGGGCGTACGGAAGTATGTCTCTGGCTTTTAGGTCTTTTGCAATATGAGAAATTTTCAAAGCACCTTTCTCCCTAAGCAAATCCTCTATAGCCCTTTCCTGAACACTCAGTTCGCCACTATATGAGGCTTCCTCTGCATACACCAAAAAGGATTCGCTTTCTAGTTTTAGCTGAGCCGGCACGGCAGCATTATACACCTCTCCCAATGAGCACATATAATACATAGCTATCCATTGCCACAACCTTAGCTGTTGCTCATTTACCAGTGCATTATCATCGATAACAGACATGATATTCTTTACAGAATAGGTAGTAGGCTCATTTTCATGTATTGCCACAACAATCCCGGTGTAGTGTTTCCTATTACCAAACGGAACAATTACCCTATAGCCCACATCCACAATGTTAATCATAGATTCAGGAATAGAATAGGTAAAAAGTCCCTCTAATGGTAAAGGGAGCACCACATCAGCAAATTTCATCTTAATCTGTTAAAAATAAACAGCAGCAGTAATACTCCAAGTATTTGATTTGCCATTTAAAGGATCATTCCACTCCGGCTTTTCTGCTGAATAGTTATCAGTTAGTTTCACTTTGTAATTAGCACCTATCTGCACTAAATTAAAGATTTCAAATCCTAAGCCCAGATTCAACCCTCCTTCAAATGTTTTGGCTTTTATATCATCGCCAATTTGTGTAAAGTCAATCTTGTCGCCCGATAT
Organism: uncultured Proteiniphilum sp.; assembly: GCA_964607405.1. Taxonomy (GTDB): domain Bacteria; phylum Bacteroidota; class Bacteroidia; order Bacteroidales; family Dysgonomonadaceae; genus Petrimonas. Next base: position 67,383 of record CAZSKF010000001.1, read on the forward strand.
TAGATAGCCTGCATATGGACCGGCAAGGCCGTAAATCTTAAACATATCTGAGCCTAAATCAAACTTAAGCTTTGCATTTAGTGGCAACACAAGGTATCTGTTAGAAACATTCAACTTTTCATTACCATCTGTAAGGTTATTAACCGTCATTCTATTATCAGAATAGAGCAATGAAACATCTATACCAAAATCCACATTAGACATTGGCAGCATTATCTCCAAAGATGGCCCAATCTGATATGAGGTAAGGTTCTCAACCTTAAATGCATCACTAAACGTTGGATTATCTAAATCAACTCCGGCTTTTACTCCAATTCTAATTTGAGAAAACGCGGGAAAGCTAAGCATAGTTCCAAGAACTATTGCAAAAACTAAAAAAATCTTCTTTGAATTCATAATCATGTTGTATTTAAAATTTTAAGCACATTATTTAAGACAATCCAAATAGAAAAAAGTTAACCAGACTGGTGTTAATTATTATAAAAAGACAAAAGCGTCCAACTATATTTCAAATTGGACGCTTTATATATGTACTTTCAAAAGCGATGCTTAGTCTCTAAACTTTGCTTTTAAGAATTCTCTGTTCATACGTGCAATATGAGTGATTGAAATATTCTTTGGACACTCTTGCTCGCAAGCTCCTGTATTTGTACAGTTACCAAATCCAAGCTCGTCCATTTTCGCAACCATTGCTTTGGCACGTTTTGCTGCTTCTACTTTTCCTTGTGGTAGTAATGCCAACTGGCTCACTTTTGCAGAAACAAACAACATAGCTGATCCGTTTTTACAAGTAGCAACACATGCACCGCAACCAATACAAGCTGCTGCGTCCATAGCCTCATCAGCATCTGCCTTAGGGATAGGAATTGCATTACCATCAGGTACTCCACCTGTATTTACTGATACATAACCACCTGCTTGAATAATCTTATCAAAAGCAGTACGGTCAACCATCAAGTCTCTAATAACAGGGAATCCTGCCGAACGCCAAGGCTCAACTGTGATAGTGTCACCTTCGTTAAACGAACGCATATGAAGCTGACATGTAGTTATATCTTCGTCCGGACCGTGTGGGTGTCCGTTAATATACAAGCTACACATTCCGCAAATACCCTCACGACAGTCATGGTCAAAAACAATAGGCTCTTCACCTTTATTAATTAGCTGTTCGTTGAGAATATCCAACATTTCTAAGAAGGAGCTACCTTGAGATATATCTTTTAGGGCATATGTCTCGAAGCGTCCTTTGGTTTTGGGTCCTCTCTGACGCCAAACTTTTACTTTAATATTTATATTTTTATCCATAGGATGATACTATTTTAAAATTACGACTTATAATTACGTTGTTCTCTCTCAACAAACTCATACACAAGCTGCTCTTTGAATAGAACTGGTGCTTTATCTTCACCTTGATATTGCCAGCAAGAAACATATGAGAAATCTTCGTCATTACGCAACGTCTCTCCCTCCTCTGTTTGGTGCTCTAGGCGGAAGTGACCACCACATGATTCTTCTCTATCAAGAGCATCATGAGCCATCAATTCACCTATCTCAATAAAGTCTGCAAGACGTAATGCCTTTTCCAACTCAACGTTCAGGTCAGCTCCGCTTCCGGGGATACGAACGTTAGTCCAGAAGTCTTTCTTAACCTCTTTCAGCAACTCTATTGCCTTTTTCAAACCTTCTGCATCTCTACCCATACCTACAAAATCCCACATCACGCGACCTAGTTTTTTGTGAATTGAGTCAACAGAGTGTTGTCCCTTAATATTCATCAAGCGCTCAATTCTATCGTTGATAGCCTTCTCAGCTTCTGCAAACTCAGGTGCGTCTGTAGAGAATCTTGGAACATTAATTTGGTCAGACAGATAGCTCTGAATAGTATATGGAAGAATAA
>CAZSKF010000001.1:69289-73281 GCA_964607405.1 uncultured Proteiniphilum sp.
AGTTCCTTTGATTGCCATCAATTTAGCAATCTTCTTGCGGATTTCGCCTTCTGCTTCTTCAAACTCAGGAAGATCTGTCTTGAAGTGAGGAACTTGGATTTGGTCTGCCAAGTAGTTTTGGATTGTATAAGGAAGAACAAAGTAACCATCAGCCAAACCTTGCATCAGGGCAGACGCTCCTAGACGGTTGGCACCGTGGTCAGAGAAGTTGGCCTCACCAATAGCAAACAAGCTTGGGATAGAAGTCATTAGTTCGTAGTCAACCCACAGTCCACCCATTGTATAGTGAATAGCAGGATATATCATCATAGGCGTTTCGTATGGATTGTCATTTACAATCTTCTCATACATTTGGAACAAGTTTCCGTAACGTGCTTCTACCACATCTTTACCTAAACGGTTGATAGCATCAGCAAAGTCAAGATATACAGCCAAACCTGTTGTACCTACTCCAAAGCCTGCATCGCAACGCTCTTTAGCTGCACGAGATGCAACGTCACGAGGAACAAGATTACCAAATGCAGGATAACGACGCTCCAAGTAGTAATCTCTATCTTCTTCTTTAAGTTGAGTTGGCTTCAATTTGCCCGCTCTGATAGCCTCTGCATCTTCTTTTCTTTTAGGAACCCAGATACGACCATCATTACGAAGTGATTCCGACATCAAAGTCAGTTTCGATTGTTGCTCACCATGAACAGGAATACATGTAGGGTGAATCTGAGCCATACATGGGTTTCCAAACATTGCTCCCTTTTTGTAACACTGCCAAGCTGCAGAACCATTACATTCCATAGCATTGGTAGATAAGAAGAATGTGTTACCATATCCACCCGTTGCAATCACTACTGCGTGAGCTGCAAAGCGCTCAAGCTTACCGGTAACGATATTACGAGCAATGATACCACGAGCTTTGCCATCGATAAGAACAAGGTCAACCATCTCATAACGAGTATATAGTTTCACCTGATTTTTGTGAACAGCACGGCTTAGGGCGCTATAAGCACCAAGAAGTAATTGCTGACCGGTTTGTCCGCGAGCATAGAAAGTACGCGATACTTGCGCACCACCAAACGAACGGTTGTCAAGCAAACCACCATATTCGCGAGCAAAAGGAACACCTTGAGCCACACATTGGTCAATAATATTATTTGACACCTCAGCCATACGATAAACGTTAGCCTCACGTGCTCTATAGTCACCCCCTTTAATCGTGTCGTTAAACAAGCGATAAACAGAGTCACCATCATTCTGATAGTTCTTAGCAGCATTAATACCACCTTGGGCAGCAATAGAGTGAGCACGTCTTGGCGAGTCCTGAATAGTAAAGTTCATAACGTTGAATCCAAGTTCGCCCAACGAAGCAGCCGCTGAAGCGCCAGCCAATCCAGTTCCTACCACAATAATATCAAGGCGACGTTTATTGGCCGGATTGATAAGCTTTTGTTTTGCTTTATAATTTGTCCACTTATCAGCCAAAGGTCCTCCAGGGATCTTGGCATCAATCTGTAGTATATTTTCTTTTTGTAAATTAGTCATAGTCATTAAAAATTTTTCAAGTTTATCGAAACTTATAGATTTTACATACCAAGGTAAGCTGCATTGCTAAAGCCAAGGAGATAAGCAACAGGAACTGCTGCAAATATTACACAAATAACAGTTGCAAGCACATATGAAATTTTCTTCAAGCGTGGAAGCCATACTTGATTGCTCCATCCCAGCGAGTGCATTGCACTCCAGAATCCATGTGTAAGGTGAAACCAGATTGCCACCAACCATACAAGGTATATAACACTATAAATTGGATTTTTAAACAGCATCTCAATCCAATAAACACCTCTAGTAGCGTTCTCAATGCTACCGAAATCCATATTAAGCATATGCATAACTTCAACTAATTGCATTTTGTACCAGAAGTGGTAAAGGTGCAACAATAAAAATCCAAGAATAATAACACCCAGTACGAACATGTTTTTAGATGCCCAAGAAACTGTTCTTTGAGGTTTAGATACTGCATATCTACTTGGACCACGTGCTTTCATGTTTTGCAGAGTCAAAATAGTTGCATAAATGATGTGAATGATAAAGCCTGCACCAAGAACAATAGTTGCTATCAATGCATACCAATTCGCACCCAGAAAGTTCACAATGACGTCATATCCCTCTGCTGAAATAAGCACAACGACATTCATCAAACTGTGAAACAATAAAAATAAAACGAGAAATAATCCTGTTATACTCATGATCATTTTTCGTCCGATAGAAGAATTAATTAACCAGCTCATAAAATTATTGTTTAAAAATTTATTTTTTCTGCTTATTCGAATAAGTAAATCTCTAGTTTAAGACTGTACACACATCAAGCAGTACAGTTCCAGAGCACAAAATTAGTATTTTAATGTGTCAATAAAGAATTAATTGATGAAATATTTCTCTATTTGCATACTTTAGAAATTATATCATAAAGTTGATATTTAATTTTTTGATTAAATGTTAGTCATTTTTATAAGTTAATGCACAAATGTACATAAAACTTTTCATTTACACACAGCCCCGCAAAAAATAATTATTCGAGAAGAAAATAGCTCTTTGTTCAGTTTCCCAATTGTGGTTTCTCTGTAAAAAGGTCTTCTCACCCGGTCCAATATTGAAAAATCATGTCGAAGATGTTTTTCCTACCATTTCGCAATTGGACGGAGCAGTCAAAGATGTTTTTCATGCCTTTTTTAATTACTGACGAGATGAAAAAATAGTTTGACAAGGTGTTCCAAAATTGGACGGGACGCCAAAACAGGGTTTTCAGCCATTCTAGCTAACAGGTCTTAACGTTTACAGAGCTCAACCATCACTTCCATTAACATAACTTGTACTCTATAGAGTTATTTATCCCTGTCCAATATTGGACAGGGATGTCAAAAAGTTTTTTCATGGTGTTCCGCAATTGGACGGGGCGAAAAAACGGCATTTTCGAGCATTTTACTAACAGGTATTAACACTCTCGCGAATAATTTTGCATTTCCTTCACGGATAATTGTTAAAAAAGAGCTTTTTCATGGCTAGTCCAATTGTGGAAAGGTAGAAAATAAAGTTTTTCATCATTTTCCAATACTGGACCAGGTGAAAAATAAGATTTACGGGTAAACCAAAATTGGAAAAGTAGAAAAAAACATAGAAACCTATGATATATATAAAAAAGAGTATATTTTTGCACTGTATCAATAAACATAAAACTAGCACAAATGAAAAAAATAATCCTTATACCCTTCCTTATTGCCTTAGTTATATTAATTAGCTGCAATAGTGTTACTGAAAATGAATACTCTATCAACATTGCCACATATAATATAAGAATGGACACTCCCAACGATAGCCTAGATCCATGGCAACATCGCAAAGAAATGATAAAAGGATTAGTCACATTTCATGACTTTGATGTATTTGGCACCCAAGAGGGATTTAAACACCAACTCGAAGATATACTAGATTTAGAAAACTATGCATACGTGGGTGTTGGCAGAGACGATGGTGTAGCTGCAGGCGAACATTCGGCAATATTCTACAAGAAAAACAAATTTGATGTTCTAAAGAATGGAGACTTCTGGTATTCGGAAACCCCCGATACCCCAAGCCTGGGATGGGATGCAACTTGCTGCCACAGAATATGCTCGTGGGTTCAGCTAAAAGATAAAGAAAACGGGAAAACCTTCTTTGTCTTTAATTCTCATTATGACCACGAAGGCGAAGAAGCGCGAAAAAACTCATCAACGCTTCTGCTCAGCAAGATAGAAGAAATAGCGGGTAACAACACAGTATTCTGCACCGGTGATTTTAATGCAACTCCCAACTCAGAACCAATACAGATTATATATAATGATGAAACATTAAAAGACTCATACCTCATCAGCGAGCAAAAACCATACGGCACCGAGGCTACATTTAATAATTTCAGAGTTAAGCATAGTACCAACTCAAGAATAGATTATATATGGGTCTCT
>CAZSKF010000002.1:0-60492 GCA_964607405.1 uncultured Proteiniphilum sp.
AAAATATTCGGGATAGACGAAGGTTCTGACAATTTCCTTTCTGTAATCATCTTTGCCTAGCAGGTCTAACTGTATAACTTCCGTAATTGGGTCAAATTGCAATATATCTTTATACTTCATAATAGGATGATATGATTAGTTTCACGTAAATCGATTTTATGCCTTGAGTCTTGAGATAGAAAAAAAAGTGTGTGTAGTTTGATTTCTCCTTCCCAAAGCAGTATTAATAGGGTGTTTCTTGATAATCTCTTAAATGTTTGCAGGATATTAATATTCAACTCTTTTTCAAAAAGAATACCAATGTTACAAATACAGATATATTTACCAAGTTTCTGATGTTCTTGAATATTCTCATTGAAAAGCCTTGTCAATTCTTCTTGAATAATAAACTCGAGTTCTTCTCTTCTGACTTCATTTTTAACCTTTAGATATAGAGCCAAATCATTACCTACATCAAACATCTGCAAATCAGTAAGCATGTTTTTATCGGGTGCGACTACTAATTTGTTTACTGGAGCAGATGATAAAAAGAGATTAATTTGTTCGTATATCGTTTGATCCGACGTCATTTGTTTCTGTTTTTTACAAAAATAGGAAATTTATAGGACTATAGCTCAAACGTCTTACAAGAAATTAATCTGCATATTGAATTCGTGATTGTTATATTAAGTATTTGGATACATCAACGACTTGGAGAGAAGTGAGTATTGTGTATTAGACGGGATATTGCTCTATTGATTCACAACTAATAGATTGTGTTATTCATACAAAGATGTGAATGCTGATGTGATTTATATTTAGGAAACTAAAATATGTCGTGTGTTTGCGAGAAAAGTATTATCTTCGCATCACACAAAGCAGCATCCAAAATATATGTGATACATAGATTGCAACACGTGATAATGTTGATTAGAAATTCGTTGTATTATTGAATAAGTGGAGAAGGCTTTCTTAGACATTTATTTGATTGTCTCACTAGTCTGAAACAATATATTATAGTTGTTTTTGAATGTTATGCGGGCTACGTACAATAGTCCTGTGGATTTTTATCCACAATTCTGTTAACAAAAATCGTTTCTGGAATTTATTATCTCAAAAGCTAATCAAGAATATACCATGCTGGCGTTTATTATCTCAAAAGTTGTCACGAAAGATGTGTGTGCGCATTAAATATCTCATTTGTTAAGCTACGAAGAACCATGTACGGTTGCTATGTTATCATTTAATATATTATCAATCTAAATATAATCTGTTTATCATAATTTGATATGTTATCTATATTGATACAATCTGAATATCATCATTTAATCAAATTCCAATATAAATATATTTTGTATATCATCATTTAATTTATCTTGGAGGTTAGTGCAAATATTTTATCCAATATTAATTCATTATGTGTATAAATTCAATATGTATTTTTACAATTAATATGTTATCTGTAATAATATGAATCGTATTATAATAAAAGAAGTTATTTTGTTTAGTAATGCAAACTATATTTGTGCAAATAATGTATTATTACAGATAATATATTTTGTATTATTCTAAATAATCGATTATTTATCAATAATTCTTTGTGAATGGTATAAAACCCATTTTGGTAAATATCTTATTATTAGCGATGAAACATATTTTCACAATAAATCAACCTTTTAGTTAGTTTTTATTCACACTTGAATGCTCGAAGATATGGATAAATATTGATATAGCAATGGATAATTGTATAGAAATGGTGATTGAGTGAATAATCGTGCTAATTTGCCGCTTTTATTGTTCAGAAAGAGTAGGTGAGGGTGTTTTAAGGTTCTAAAAATCAAAACAAACTAGCTTATAACCCTTGATTGCTCAAAAATCATTACTTTTGTATCTTTAATAAACTAAATGATGCAAGAGGATAAAAGTAAATTGATGGGCTTTGCTATGCAGGGTGGTCTCTTTTTGGGAGCTTTCTGGATAGTGAAGTATTTTTTTGTTATAGCTGCGGCGGGCAGTTCGGTGTTGTCGTTTTTGATACCGGTGCTTTCGGCACTTACCCCTGTTATTCTACTTCAGTATTTGATTAAGTATAGAATAGTGGTTTTGGATAATGTGCTGGGCTTTTGGCATGGAGTGCAGTTTGCTATAATGTTATTTTTTTATGCTTCTCTTTTTGAGGCATTTGCCGCATTTGTTCATATCACATGGATTGATCAGCAGTATGTGGGTGCGATGTATGCCGAAATGGTGGAGGCCTTGAAGAGTTTTAATATCAGTGACAGCATGGTGTCGAATTTTGAAAAACAGCCAATACCTAGTGCATTCGGATATATTGTGAATCATGTTATATTGAGTGATGTGCTTATTGGTTTGATATTATCATTGTTTGTGGTGCCGATATCAAAAATGATTAACCCAAAGAACTTTACAACTAAACAATCTGATAGAAATGAGTAAATTAAACATGTCCGTTGTAATTCCTCTATTTAATGAAGAGGAATCTCTACCCGAGCTTCATGCATGGATAAAGAGAGTGATGGATGACAACAGCTTTTCGTACGAAATAATATTTGTAGATGATGGTAGCACCGATAGCTCATGGGATATAATTGAGGATTTGAGTAATCGGTTTGATGAGGTGAAGGCTATTAAGTTTCAGCGAAATTATGGTAAGTCGCCGGCATTGCATTGTGCTTTCAGAAAAGTGGAAGGTGATGTGGTTATTACTATGGATGCTGACTTGCAAGATAGTCCTGAAGAAATACCCGAACTGTATCGCATGGTGAAAGAGGATGGCTACGACTTGGTGTCGGGCTGGAAGAAGAAAAGATACGACTCTAAGATTGCAAAGAATATCCCATCAAAGTTTTTTAATGCCACGGCACGTCGCGTGTCGGGTATTAAGCTTCACGATTTTAATTGTGGATTGAAAGCATATAAAAGTACTCTTGCAAAAAATATTGAGGTGTATAATGATATGCACCGATATATTCCCATATTGGCAAAGGATGCCGGATTTACTAAAATTGGAGAAAAGGTGGTTCAGCATCAGGCACGTAAGTATGGTGAAAGTAAGTTTGGAGCCAATAGGTTTGTGAATGGGTATCTTGATTTGCTTACGATTTGGTTTCTGAATAAGTTTGGCAAAAAGCCTATGCACTTTTTTGGACTACTGGGAAGTATCATGTTTTTCATAGGCTTTGTGGCTACTATATGGGTGGGTGCAGTTAAACTATATGATATGCATATAGGTAATAATTATCGACTGGTGACAGATTCTCCATATTTTTTCATCTCGCTTACTATGATGATTTTGGGTACACTTTTGTTTTTAACGGGTTTTTTGGGTGAGTTGGTAACACGCAATTCGCCTGAGAGGAATAGATATAGAATTGAAAAAGAATTATAGAATTATGAAGGATTATAAAATGATCTTATTTGCATTGCTTAGTGTGATGCTGACTGTGGGGTGCACTTCAAAAAGTACAACTGACGATAAGACGTATAGCTATATACAGAATAGTGGTGAGATTTTTTATACTTCTTATCATATCAAATATGAGTATTCTCACTCGCTGGAGAAGGAGATATTAGATGAGTTGGAGAGATTTGAATTATCGCTCAACCCGTTTAGAAAGAACACAATTATTACAAAGATAAACGAAAATGAACCTGTGACTCCTGATTCAATGTTTCTTGAGGTATTCAATAAGTCGTTGGAGGTTTCGGAGATGACCGGTGGAAAGTTTGATATAACAGCCTCGCCATTGATTGATGCGTGGGGATTTGGATTTAAAAATATAGACAATGTTACACCTGAGCTTATAGATAGCTTGCTGGAATTTGTGGGCTACTATAAGATATTTGTGAATAGCGATGGCATTATTGAAAAGAAAGATTCACGAGTTCAGATTAATACATCGGCTATATCAAAGGGGTATTCGTGCGATTTGGTGGCGCGCTTGTTTGATAGATTGGGTATTGAGAATTATATGGTGGAGATTGGCGGAGAGATAGTGGCTAAGGGTGTGAACGATAAGGGTGTGTGCTGGAGAATTGGGGTTGACAAACCTATTAATGACGCTACCGGAATGATGCATGAATTGCAAACTATTATTGCTCTTTGTGATAAGTCGCTTGCCACATCAGGAAATTATCGCAACTATTATATCAAAGATGATAAGAAATATGCGCATACTATTGATCCGCAAACAGGATACCCTTCGGAGCAGGATTTGCTGGCTGTAACTATAATTGCAGACGACTGTATGACGGCTGATGCTTATGCTACGGCTTTTATGGCGATGGGTACTGAAAAATCTAGGGAGGTGGCAAAAAAGATTCCTAATTTGCACTACTACTTCTTTTATGCAATGGATAATGAAGAGGTGGGAGTTGAATATTCTGAAGGGTTTGAACAGTTTTTTGTGAGTCAGGATAACTAAATAAAAATATTAAAATCATGAATAGCAATATCAGTATAACAAGCTTTCCGGGCAAAGAACAGAGGAATAGCATAATATTTTATTATCGTTATGAAACGTATTACGGTTCAACCTTGATTGGATCTACCGATAGGGGGGTGTGCTATATAGGTTTTGGAGATTTGGATGCAAGGCTGGAGATGATGAAAATGCATTATCCCGATGCTGAAACAGAGGAAAAGCAAACTGAATGGCAAGATATTGCTTTGCAGTATATAGATAATGATGAGAGTGCTTCGCTGATATTGCATATTAGCGGTACAGATTTTCAGATGGATGTGTGGAGGGCTTTGCTGGATATACCGCTGGGTGGGGTATCTACATATAAAGGTGTGGCCGAGACTGTAAATCATCCCAAAGCGGTGAGGGCTGTGGGAACTGCCGTAGGCCAAAATCCTGTGTCTTACATTATTCCCTGTCATAGGGTTATTAGATCTGATGGGGGATTGGGTGGGTATTCTTCGGGATTGGAATTTAAAATTAAAATGCTAGATAAAGAAAAAACATTAATTGATTAAATGAGAAAGATTGTTTTAGGTGCAATGCTTCTTTTCCTTTCGCTGACTATCAAAAGTGAAGATGGAAGTGTTGTCAAGTTTCCAACCTTTGGGGTTGATGGTTCGCTAATAAGTAAACTAGAGTATGCTACGCGTACTGATGAGTCGCGCTTTTTGGTAAGGAGTTCGCGTATTGGTGTGAAAGGTAACTTTAATGAGTATTTTACTTATCGCGGACAGATTGAAATTAGTAATAAGGGTAACTTTGCTCCACTGGATTTGTATGCTGCCTTTAATCCAAATGAGAGATTTTCGCTTTCTATTGGGCAGAGAACCATTCCTTTGTTTAATGATTACACCGTTGTGCCTGCACAGTTGATGTTTTCAAACTGTGCTTTTCTGGGAGAATACTTAATGGGTACCAGAGATATAGGTATGCTGGGTCAGTATAATTTTGGAATAGCAGATATACCTTCATCTATTGAGTTGGGTGTGTATAATGGTAATACTATTAATTCACCGTCTTGGCACGAAAAGCCTTCTTATGGGGGCCGTTTTACATTAGGTCAGATGACGGGATGGAGAAGTACTATTAAGTTCTTTGATCATGATAGTAGTGTGCAAGAGAATATTAGATATCAGGTGTATGGTGGTGATGTGAGATACGATTGTGAGAAATGGAGAGTGGAGGCTGAGGTGATGAAACGCAGGGACAAGAGTCAAGGAATGGGTGATGTGTTGGCATATTATATTCAAGGTGCTTATGTTCATCCCTTAAAGTATGATGTGGTAAAGAACTTTATTCCTGCTCTGCGCTTTGATGGCATTGAGCATGATGATAATGTGAACTTTGATGCTACAAGATTGACATTGGGGCTTGGCTTTGGGTTGTCGCCCAAATACTTGTCATCAATCTTTAGAATCGATTATGAACATTTTTTTGTTAGTAATGAGTCTAACCTAATGAATATTGATAGAAGTGTTACTTCAAACAAGGTTAGCGTTGAGTTGCTGCTAACATTCTAATATATTTTCCTACAGCTTTCAAGTACTCACCAAAGAGTGCATGAAAGCTGTTAAAATAAGCACAATACACCCGATTTTTTAAATAATCTTTCACCATTAGCACACTTCCTTTTCTAAGTTCATTCATTTTCATTATTTTTGCAATATATAAGAACATTAAGATAGGTATTAGTACATGTATTTTGGAGATATAGTAGGGCTTGGTAATATAAAAGAACATTTGATTGACTCCGTTCAGCGTGGGCATATCCCGCATGCCAGAATTATTCAAGGTTCGGCCGGTGTAGGGAAGTTGCCTTTGGCTCTTGCCTATGCTCGCTATCTGATGTGTGATAATAGGGGAGATGATGATTCGTGCGGTGTGTGTCCTTCGTGTCAGAAGATAGATAAGTTGGCACATCCCGACCTTCATTTTGTGTTTCCTGTTATTAAGTCCAAAACCAGTGACGAGTATCTTCCTGAATGGCGTGAGTTTCTGAAAGCAAATAAATATTTTGATTTAAATGACTGGCTCAATTTTATAGACGCGGGTAATGCGCAGGGACTTATTTATAGTAAGGAGAGCGAAGAGATTATCAGAAAACTAAATCTGAAGGTTTATGAGGCTCCTTATAAGGTGATAATAGTGTGGTTGCCCGAAAAGATGCATGAGTCGTGTGCTAATAAGCTTCTGAAGATGATTGAAGAGCCACCTGCAAATACTGTATTCTTATTGGTTACCGAAGATGCTGAGAATGTGATTACGACAATTAGATCCAGATGTCAGCCTCTTAGCATCAGGGCATTGCAGAGTGATGAGATTATTGAGGCTTTGCAATCAAAGTATGGTTTGGATAGTGAAACAGCAAGTTCTGTTGCTCATATTTCAAAGGGAAGTTTCACTAAAGCTATACAGATAACTCAAAATAACGACGAAAACAATTATAACTTCGACTTGTTTAAAAAGATGATGCGTGCGTCTGTTGTCAAGAATATTAAAGACATCAAGGAGATTGCAAATGAGCTGGGTAGTATTGGTAGAGAAAGACAAAAAAGCTATTTGCTAAATTCTCTTCGTCTTTTTAGAGAGTTCTTTATTTCTAATCTCAATGTATCTGAAATGGTTTACCTAAATAGAGATGAAGAGGAGTTTGGAACTAGATTCGCTCCCTTTATCAATGAACATAACATTGAGAGTTTTGATGATGAGTTTCAGACAGCTTATCGCCAAATTGAGCAAAATGGTAATGCTCGAATTATATTTCTTGATTTGTGCTTGAAGTGCACGATGCTTTTAAAAAAATAAATCATAAATTAGTGGTCTCCAGTAGAGACTGCAAAATGTTTTGCGTGCAGGCAACTGCATTTTATTATATATATAAACCCAAATATCTGCGAGTAAAATCGCATCAATATAAATATGGACAGAGAAAAATATCAAGACAAGTTGGCCGATGTGGCTTTCGAGTCTGTAATGCCATCAAGAGAGCATGATAATTGTAATGGATGCTCTAGACGGACTACAAAACTAACTGTATATGACTATCTGCATGACTTTCCTGAAATGCAGGCGTTAACCAAAATGGTTGAGGTGCAGTTTAAAAACACACGTAAGGGATACTATCTGAATAGTAATGATATAGAATTGAGGAAAGGAGATATTGTTGCTGTAGAGGCTTCTCCCGGACATGATATTGGCACTGTAACGTTAACCGGGAAACTGGTTGACCTGCAGATGAAAAAGTATAATTATCGTGAAGATCCAATATCAGGCCCAAAAAGAATATATCGTTTGGCGCGACCAACTGATATAGAAAAATTTGAATCGGCAAAAGCCAGGGAACAAGATACTATGATTCGTGCGCGTGAAATAGCTCTAAACTTGGGTTTGAGCATGAAGATTGGTGATGTGGAGTTTCAGGGTGATGGTAGCAAGGCTATCTTTTATTATATTGCTGATGAGCGTGTGGATTTTCGTCAGCTAATTAAAGATTTGGCTTCTGAATTTCGTATAAAAATCGAAATGAAGCAGATTGGTGCTCGTCAAGAGGCCGGTCGTATTGGAGGTATAGGTGCATGTGGACGTGAAATGTGCTGCAGCAGCTGGATGACTAACTTTGTGTCGGTTTCGACGGTGGCTGTAAGATATCAGGATATTGCATTCAACCCTCAAAAACTAGCCGGACAGTGCGGTAAACTAAAATGTTGTATGAACTTTGAAGTTGATATGTATGTGGAGGCTAGCCGTAAGTTGCCGTCACGTGAAATTGTTCTTCAAACTAGAGAGCAGGAGTTCTTTCATTTCAAGACAGATATATTGTTAGGCAAAATAACATACTCTACAGATAAGAATATGCCTATTAATTTGGAAACTATTTCTAAAGAGCGTGCTTTCCAAATTATTGAGATGAATAAAAAAGGTAAAAAGCCATTTCAATTGAGTTCAGATCATGATGATGTACCTAAAGAAACTCGTTTTGATAATGATATATTAGGTGATGAGAGTATCACAAGGTTTGATAATCAGAAAGGGGCAAAGTCTAACAAAAGAAGACCAAGACGCAATAAACCAATTAATAGAAATAGAGGAAAGAAGCCCACTAATAAGGAATGAAAAGAAAAATAATATTTTTGACTTTTCTTGCTATGCTCACATTAGCTGTGTCTTGTAACAGAAATGAGGTTTACTTTGTGTTTCAGGGTATAGATAATGGTTCATGGAATAAGGATTCCGTTGTTAATTTTGAGCTTGATTCGCTACCTTTTAATCCCTTGCTGAAGTATAATATGGAGTTGGAAGTGGTGCATAGCAATGCTTATCCTTATCGTGATTTGTGGATTGTAATTTCACATAACCTTATTGATACATTGTTTGTGCAAGATACATTAAAGATAGAACTAGTAAATGATACAAGAGACAAAGTTGGAAGTGGTAATGCTGGTTTGTATCACTTATCTGTGCCTTATAATAATAATATTACATTTGATTCAACTAATGTTTACTGTATTAATGTAGAGCATATAATGAGGGACAAGGAGGTGAAGGGTATTCACAAGATTGGCATTAAGATATATGAGGCTGATATTAATAATTAGAAAGCTTAATTGCTTAAATATGAAAAAGCTGCACCGGAAATATTAATCTGGTGCAGCTTTTTTATTGGATATTTATTTTTTAGGCTTTGCTTTAGGTTTAGCCTTAGTATTCTTCTTAACTAGCATTTCCTCATTTTCTGTTGTTACTTTCAGTAATTCGGACTGTAGTTTTTTGATTTCTCTTTCTTGATTATGGATTGTGGTAAGAAGAGAGTTGAGCTCTTCATTATCTACCGTGTCAGGGAATTGAGCTTTTACTCTATCAATAAAATCACTCAATACGTTCATGTAGTTGTTAAATGCATCGTATGGAGATTGATATGGGCTAAACTGACTATGTGTAGAACCATCGTAGAAGTGTTTGGTTGACATATAATAGAAGTGGTCACTTGTTTGCAAATAGCTCCAATCTTGCTTTAGACGTCTATCGTTAGTCATCCTTACTCTTTCGCTGATTTCATACAGAGTATTAAGTGCACTTCTTTGAAGAGTATTACCTAGCCATCTGCTTAAATCCCTTTCTTCATCTGCCCACGAAATTGGATTCGGAACAGATATCGTTCCCACAGGTTTATGTGTATCCATAATTTCACTTGGTTTGGCAAAGCTGATTCCTTTTTCTTTAGCAAACTTAGGTAGTGCTTTCATAAAGTCAAATATACCTGAGTGTGAAGGCTGTAGATTGCCAAAAGTCTCATAGTTCATGAAAATATTAAATACTTCTTCTTGTGGTGATGTGGCGGCAATCCACGACATGTATTTATCAGCCGTTAATGGATATTCTTTCCATGAAAAATCTGAAAATCTAAGTGAAATGTCATCACTAAACTGAGTGTTACGTAAAAGTAATTTTAAATTTGGCTGATTCTCTGATCTATATACGAAATTAGGACTTCGCCATGATAGGATGTGCTTAGCTCCTTCTGAAATCATCTTGTTGTATCCCATTGAATAGGCCATGTCAGCTATGTCATCCGAGTATATTAGCTCAGTATTGCGCAAGACTCTGGGCTCCTGATCAAAAAGGAGCTTAATTTTTTCTGCATGTTTTTTTACCTGATATTCAAATTCTATGGGATCCATCATGCTTGATAGCGAATGGGAGTATGTTTCAGCTAGAAACTCAACAGCACCTGTTCTGCTAAGCAACTGTAATCCGTCTATAACCTCAGGAGCATAAATCTCCATTTGATCAAGGGCAACTCCTGAGACTGAAATTGCAAACTTAAACTCTCCATTACTCTCGTTGATTAAGTCGAGTAACATTTTATTTGCAGGAACAAACGAGCGTGCAGCTATTTGTTGTAAGATATCTTCGTTGGAGAAATCATCATAATAGTAGTGGTCTCTTCCAATATTAAAAAAGCGATATCTCTTTAACCGGTATGGTTGATGTATCTGAAAGTAAAAGCAAATTTTTTTCATACTATTAATGTTTTATATTTTTAGTATTTCAATTAAAGCTACTTGATGTACAAAAGTTGTTGTATTCAATTTAGTATATTCTAGTAGTCTTGGTTTGATACTTTATTATTGTTTTTATTTATTAACAAGACTGTCGTAAATAGCACGTACTTTTAAACCTGCGTCTTCCCAAACAATTTTGTCAACCTCTTTTTTTCCTTCCTCTTGCAGATATTCTGCCATTCCGGGATAGGTGCATATCGAGTACATAGCGTCAGCCATTGCATCAACATCCCAATAGTCTGTCTTGATGACATTGTTTAATATCTCTGCGCAACCTGATTGATATGATATGATGCTTGGCACTTTACATTGCATTGCCTCAAGAGGTGATATGCCAAATGGTTCAGATACTGATGGCATAACATATACGTCGCTTGATTTTAGCATTTCATAAACTTGCTTACCACGCAAGAAGCCTGTAAAGTGGAATTTATGGGCTATACCTCTATCCGCAACAAGTCTTATCATTTGATCCATCATGTCGCCACTGCCTGCCATTACAAACCGTATGTTTTCTGTGCGCTTTAGAACTTGAGTTGCAGCATCAACAAAAAACTCTGGTCCTTTTTGCATTGTTATCCTTCCCAAGAAAGTAACAACCTTGTCTTTGTCAGAAGAGATTCTTTCAATAGCTTCAATTTCGGGACTTAATGGATCAACCGCGTTATGCACTGTTGATACCTTCCACTCGGGCTGATGGTAATATTTAATAACAGTTCGTCTGGTCAAATCGCTAACACATATTATATGGTCGCAATTGTCCATACCATTCTTTTCTATTCCATATACAGTTGGGTTTGGCTTTCCTCTACTTCTGTCAAACTCTGTAGCATGCACATGAATAACCAGAGGTTTGCCACTTACGCTCTTTGCATGCAGTCCGGATGAGTATGTCAGCCAATCGTGGGCGTGTATTATATCATAGTCAAAACTTCTGCCAATGACACCTGTCACGATTGAATAGTTATTAGTCTCTTCCAAGATATTTGTAGGATATCTTCCTGAAAATTCGAGACAACCCAAATCATTTACGTTCATGTAATTGAAGTCGGCGTAAATATTGTCTCTCATATTGAAATAGTCTTGTGGGTCCATAAACTTTCCAAGCCTCGAGTTGACAGTATCCCAATCAACATCACGCCATGCAATGGGAGTGTTATTGCAGCCAATTATTTTCAGGAAACTTTGATCCTCGTCGCCAAATGGTTTTGGGATTACAAAAAGTATTTCCATATCTTCTTGCTTCGACATTCCTTTGGTTAAGCCATAGCTGGCAGTTCCAAGTCCTCCCAATATATGAGGTGGAAATTCCCACCCTAACATCAGTGCTTTCATATTGTTGTGTTTTATTTTATTATTTCATTTAGCCGAAAGACTCAATGAGACGTTTTGCTCTCAAAGTTTCGGCAACGCTCATTGCAAAAGAAAACCCTCCGTGAGCATAAAAAGGTGAGCTGGAGTCGTACAGCTCAGAGAGTGTTCCTATGCAATCATTTTGCATCTGATCTTCTAATTCTATCATTATCCTGTCAGCTAATGATAGTCCACTTCTGCCATATACCTTTAGATATGCCTCTATATAGGGACCAATTAACCAAGGGAATGAGCAACCATTAAAGTAAGCATGTTCCTTTTCTTCAGCAGTTCCAAAATAACGTGGTTGATAATGTCCTGCCTTTGGGCTTAGTGAACGTATTCCAACAGGAGTTAGTAACTCTTTAGTTACATAATCTATAACGTTCTTCCTTTGTCTTCTGTTTAGAGGAGAATAGTCTGTGGAAAGAGCAAAAAGCATATTGGGCCTAACATTTCTGTCTGCATATGTATCATTTACATAATCGTAAAGATATCCGGCATCATTAAGGAATGTATCAATAAAGGATTGTTGAACTTTTTCTGCAAGTTCTTCAAGTTGTTGGGACTTTTCTGTATTTCCCATTTCGTTGGCTACTTCCTCTGAGAACTTTAGAGCGTTATACCAAAGAGCATTAAACTCTACAAGTAATCCCGTTCTTGGCAATATAGGACTACCCATGTATGTTGCGTTCATCCAGCTCACAGGGGTTTGTTGTCCATATGTGGATAATAAGCCAGTATCTTCATCCATTATAAGATTTGGATGTTTATTGCCGGCAATATATTTAATGATAGACTCTAGAAGCTCAGTATATTTTTCTTTAAATATTGTTTTGTTTTCTTTCCAGTACTGTTGTAACGACCAAGTTACCCATAGTAAAACGTCAGGGTCATTTATCTGTTTTATAACATTCTTACTAGGCCTTCCATTCATAAAATCATCAAGATGAGGAATAGAAGAGTCCATAACTTTTACGAAATCATCAGGTCTGTCAACGGATATAGTGCTTCCTGGTAGTGATATGAATTGGTCTCTGGCTCTAACCTTAAACCATGGATACCCTGCAAGGAGATATGTCTCATTAGCCGTTGGCTTATAAAAGAATTGATGACTTGAGTTTTTTAGACAGTTGTAAAAACTGGATCGTGGAGTTCTGTTATTAAGCTCCTCTTCAAATTCATTTTTCAGAGAATCTGTATCTACCAAAATATCTGAAGCTGAGAAAATAATAACCTCACCCTTTTCTATAGGCATTTCAAAATATCCCGGAACGTATAAGTCTTCTTTATACGTATCATCATTTTGCATATCCTGAATATACTCAATACCATTGTTCCAGTATGGCTGATATACGAATTCCGGTTTTTTGCTAAACTGCATATATAGTTCCGGATATCCATAATACATACTTGTGCTGACACCATTTTCCACTTCACGATATGAACGATCAACCTGATCGTTCTGCTTTGTGAGTTGAGATATGTTTCTAAACGCCATTAGAGGCTTGAAACGAATTGAGGTGGGTGAGTGAGCATTAAGTAGAGTGTATCTAATCATCAGTCTGTTTTCTTTCGAGGAGAACATAACCTCTTTTGATAAAATAACACCCCCAACCCTATAGATAGTTTTGGGTACGCTATCTGTATTAAATTCACGAATATACTTATGTCCATTGGGATTATAATTGTCACCATTGTATTTGTGAATTCCTAAATTGAACTCAGCACCATGCTGAATCACCGTTTCGTCTATTGACGAAAGTATAAGGTGATTGTCATCATCCAAAAAAGGAACAGGCATAACCAGCAATCCCTGATATTTGGAAGTATTGCAACCTGAAATCGATGTGTTTTGATAAGCGCCCTTTCTATTGGTCCTCAATACGTTGCGATATAGAGAATACTCAAGATTAATCATTAGGTCCTTATCGAATTTTAAATAACTCATAGCTAAAGTAGGAATTAGAAATATTTTACTTTACTTTTATGGTATAAAGATATATTATTATAAATTGATTAGCAAGTAATATTCTTCTTTTCTGTTTGTTATTTATTCACATTTCAAACACTCTAAACTTGTAAAGATATTGGTGTTTGCTTATTATTGGTAAAATATGGTAAATGATATTGTTAGAAAGAGACAGTCTTTCATAAATAAACGAATAAAACTATCTGTAATTCCGGCTCTTATATTATTGTTTTTTATATGGATAATGTTTGTTATTGATTATACACAGGTCTTTCAATTCAACTTTTCACGTTTGGGTATATACCCTCTTCGTATGAATGGGTTGGTCGGTGTCATTTCTTCGCCTTTTGTTCATGCATCATTTTCTCACCTTATTTCTAATACGGTGCCGCTGCTAATAATGGTTAGCATGATTTTCTTTTTTTATAACCAGATTGCATTTAAATCCATCGCACTTCTGTGGGTTATTAGTGGTATTCTTACATGGATATTAGGCCGTAATGCGTATCATATTGGTGCTAGTGGATTAGTATTTGCTTTAGTGTTCTTTTTGTTTTTCAGTGGTCTATTCAGGCGATATACTCCATTAGTTGCGGTTTCGATGATTGTGATTTTTATATATGGAAGTACTATTTGGAGTATCTTCCCCATATCTGAGTTTATTGATGCATCATTGTCATGGGAAGCTCATTTTTCCGGTGCAATATCTGGTTTTTTGGTGGCATTGTTGTATAGAAAGCAAGGACCTCAGAAGCCAGAAATTATATGGGAAGATGATGGGGATTTGGATGAAGAAAATGAGTTTTTAGTAGAGTCGTTTGATAATGATGAAAATAGTTTAGAGTGTGTGTCAAATGATGATTTGAAAAGCAAAAAGTCAGCAAACTGATTTTTTTATTACTTTTGTATTTTAAAACTAAGATATAATGATGAAAAAGATAAGAGCAGCCATAGTAGGATATGGCAACATTGGTAAATATGTGGTAGATTCACTTCAAAGCTCACCCGATTTTGAAATAGCAGGTATAGTTAGAAGAGATATTTCAAATATTCCTACCGAATTAAAAGAATATAAAGTTGTAACGCATATTTCTCAGTTGGAAGATGTAGATGTGGCATTGTTAAGTGTGCCAACGCGCAGAGTTGAGATTTTTGCGAAAGAATGTTTGGAGTTGGGTATCAATACTGTTGATAGTTTTGATATTCATAATCAAATTTTAGATTTACGTAAATCGCTTGATGAAACAGCAAAGAATAATAATGTGGCATCTGTAATCTCAGCAGGATGGGATCCCGGCAGTGATTCTGTGATTCGTGCTCTTTTAGAAGCTATGGCTCCTAATGGTATTACTTATACAAACTTCGGACCCGGAATGAGTATGGGACATACTGTTGCAGTAAAAGGTATAGAGGGAGTAGATAATGCATTGTCAATGACCATTCCGACCGGAACAGGGGTGCACCGTCGTATGGTTTATATAGAGCTAAAAGATGGATATTCTTTTGAAGATGTTGCTCGTGCTATAAAATCAGATGATTATTTTAAAAATGATGATACTCGTGTTTTTAAAGTTGATGATGTAAGCATGATCAAAGATGTTGGTCACGGTGTATTGATGGAACGAAAGGGAGTTTCAGGGAATACTCACAATCAATCATTTAAGTTTGATATGCGTATCAACAACCCGGCTCTTACTGCACAGGTAATGGTAAGTGCCGCACGCGCTTGTATTAGACAAAGACCCGGTGCTTATACTTTAATTGAAATACCTGTTGTTGATCTGCTGCCGGGCGAAAGGGAACAATGGATTGGTAAGCTTGTTTAATAAATAACTACAGATAACTACAGAATCTTTTGTATCTTTGTAATAAATAATAAAAACAATAAATAATGCTCCTATCAGTAACGTGGAATGTAAATCCTACGCTTTTTGAAGTGTTTGGTCGTGAAGTCCGTTGGTACGGTCTTTTGTGGGTAATCGGGCTAATTGTGGCAGTGTATATAGTACAGAGTATTTATAAAAAAGAGAACTTACCCGAAAAGTGGTTTGACTCACTCTTTATCTATATGATGCTTGGTATTATTTTAGGTGCGCGTTTAGGACATTGTTTATTTTATCAACCAGATTACTATTTAGCTAATCCTATAGAAATTCTCAAAATTTGGGAAGGAGGACTTGCCAGCCATGGCGGGGTTATTGGCATAATAATAGCAGTGTGGCTCTACTCAAAGAGGGTTACTAAAAAGAGTATGCTTTGGACATTTGATAGAGTGATGGTGCCAACAGGCTTTACGGCCGGTATGATTAGATTAGGAAATCTGATGAATCATGAAATCTATGGTTCTGTCACTGAGAAACCTTGGGGCTTTAAGTTTATCGATAATGTTAATCAATGGATGCATGGTACTGAACCTATATTTACTGAACCGTCGCATCCCACACAAATTTATGAAGCTGTTATTTATTTTCTGATTTTTGCAATAACAATGCATATGTATTGGAAAACAAATGCAAAAGATAAACCCGGCCTTATCTTGGGTGTTGGAATATTTCTGATTTTTGTTGCTAGATTTTTTATCGAATACATTAAAATTGTACAAGTAGATTCTGAAGAGGCTATGAGGGATGCAACAGGGCTTATTCTTGGGCAATGGCTCAGCATACCTTTTATTATTTGGGGTGCTTGGTTGATTTTTAATGCTTTGAAAACTAAAGTAGAAATAGCGAAGCCATCTAAAAAACAAGATAATGGGTATAGCCAAAATGTGAAATCCAAGTGATTTGTATTCTGTGATGTTAAACTTTTTATCAATTATAAATGTATAAACCTAAACAAATAAGCGATAATATATTTTACGTAGGAGTAAATGATCGCGATAAGAGTCTTTTTGAGAATCTGTGGCCACTTCCTAAGGGTGTTTCCTACAACTCGTACTTAATTATGGACGAAAAGGTTGTGCTGATTGATACTGTAGATATCAACTTTACAGATCTTTTTTTCAAAAAAGTAAACAACGTTCTTGGAGACAGAAAGATTGACTATCTAGTAGTAAATCATATGGAACCTGACCATTCAGGAAGCATCGAAATGTTGATGTCAAGATGCCCTGATATTCAGATTGTGGCAAATAAGCGTTCGGCTGAGATGCTTGAAGGTTTTTATGGCATCACTGATAATGTTATCGTGATAGAAGATGGCGATGAAATAAATATTGGATGTGATGATATGAAATTTTATTTTGCTCCAATGGTTCATTGGCCCGAAACTATGATGACATATCTTAAAGGTGCTAAGGCTATCTTTTCAGCTGATGCATTTGGCACATTCGGATCTTTGGATGGTGGTGTGATGGATAGTGATCTTAATCCTGATAAGTATTGGGATGAGATGATAAGGTATTACTCCAACATTGTTGGTAAGTTTGGTTCATCGGTACAAGCTGCACTAAAAAAGCTTAGCAATGTTGAGATCAACCTAATATGCTCTACACATGGCCCCATATGGACTAAGCGCGAAAATATTGACAAAGTTTTGTCTCTTTATGATAAACTTAGTCGCTACGATGCTGATAATGGTCTAGTAATTGTGTATGGAGGAATGTATGGTAATACAGAGCAAATGGCAGATATTATTGCTTCATCTGCAGCCGAAAATGGTGTTAAGGATATTGTCATTCACAATACGTCAAAGAGTCATTTGTCAGATATTATCCGAGACATATTTAAATATAAAGGGTTAATTATTGGCTCAGCAACATATAATAATAAATTAAATCCCGGAGTTGACGCACTAGCTTCGGCGTTAAAAAATAGTGGATTAAAAAATAGGCACTTCGCATATTTTAGTGGGCACACATGGGCTGATGGTGCCAAACGAGAACTAAAAGCGTTTGCAGAAGCTATGAAGTTTGAACCTATTTGTCAATCTGCTGAAATGAAGCAGTCTATTAGTCAACCTGCCGCAGAGGATGCTTATAAATTAGGAAAAGCAATGGCTGAATTGCTTAAATAAAATATCTAGAATAATATATTAACTTAAAAATAAATTCAAAAAGTATGAGATTACTTATTCAACCAAATGCCAACGACATGGCACAATGGGCTGCTAACTATATTGCAGCAAAAATCAATGGGGCAAAACCTACTGCAGAGAAACCATTTGTTTTAGGTCTGCCAACAGGATCTTCACCTGTTCTTACATACAAAGCTTTGATTAAGTTGTATGAAGAGGGAGTTGTATCATTTGAAAATGTGGTGACATTCAATATGGATGAGTATATCGGTCTTGAAGCAGATCATCCACAAAGCTACCGCACATTTATGTGGAAAAACTTCTTCGATCATATCGATATAAAAGAAGAAAACGTTAATATGCTTGATGGAATGGCTAAAGATCCAATCGCAGAATGTCAAGCTTATGAAGACAAAATGAAGGCTGTAGGTGGTGTTGATCTTTTCATGGGTGGAATTGGTCCTGATGGACACATTGCTTTCAACGAGCCGGGTTCTTCACTTACATCACGCACACGTATCAAAACATTGACAACTGATACTATTGTTGCTAACTCACGTTTCTTTGATAATGACGTTAATAAAGTTCCCAAAACAGCTCTAACTGTTGGTGTAGGTACTATCCTTGATGCTAAAGAAGTTTTAATTCTTGCTAACGGATTGCACAAAGCACGTGCATTGTATCATGCAGTTGAAGGTTCAGTAAACCAAATGTGGACAATTAGTGCACTTCAATTACACGAAAAAGGAATTATTGTTTGTGACTACGACGCTTGTGCAGAGTTGAAAGTTGGTACTTACAAATATTTCTTGGATATTGAGCATGATAACTTAGATCCTGACTCATTATTGAAATAACAAAAAAGACTAATCATTATTGACTACATAAAAAGCCCTTTGATACATTTCAAAGGGCTTTTTTGTTAGTAAAACATATCTTATTTGGGTCTCACTCCACACGCTTCACCTGTTGGTTCATCATCATTGCGAAGCCATATGTCACTAAATTCATTTTCATTTCGTTTGAACTTTACAAGAATATATGAGCAAGAAGGAATTACTTTGTAATTGTTTTCACGAGCATATATAACCATCTCATCAAATAGTTTGGCTGCAATTCCCTGACCTTCCAGTTCTTTTCTCACTCCTGTGTGGTATGCATTAAGCACTCCGTCCTTAACTTCAAAGTCTAACTCGGCAATTTGCGAGCCATTTCCATTCTCAATGAAGAAGCTTCCATGCTTCCTTTCATCAATCTTAAATTGTATATCCATATTTGTTTTATATTTTAATATCGTATTTATTATATTCTGTATTTCCTTTTTTTTAATTTGATACTCTAGTTGTATAGAGTAATATTAATGCGGTGTTTATTGTCTTTTTTGAATGAACTGTCAATTTAATACAAATTTAAACATCAAAGAATAATTATATTTTTTACCTTTGGAGTAATTGTTTAAATTAACAGATACATTATGAAACGCTTATCTATATCTTTTGTTCTTGTATCATTATTGTCACTGCAAGTGTTGCTTGCAGCAAAGGTAGATACAGTCTTAGTTTACAGTAATTCCATGAAAAAGGACATTAAGACCGTTGTTGTAACTCCTGATAATTATACTTTATCTGACAAATATTCGACAGTATATCTATTACACGGATATGGTGGTAATTATGGATCTTGGGTAAATGGTGGGCCCGAAGTAAAGGAACTGACAGATAAGTATAATGTAATTAGTATATGTCCGGATGGCGCCTTTAGCAGCTGGTATTTTGATAGTCCTGTAGATTCAATATTTTTGTATGAAACGTTTATTTCCAAAGAGTTAATAGAGTGGGTTGATACTAATTACAGCACAGTGTCGTCACCCTCAGGACGTGTAATTACAGGATTAAGTATGGGTGGACATGGTGGTTTGTATATAGGATTTCGTCATCAGGACGTTTTTGGTGCATGCGGAAGTATGAGTGGGGGAGTCGATATACGACCGTTTCCTAATAATTGGGATATGTCTAAGAGATTGGGCAAACAATCTGAATACCCACAAAATTGGGAGCAAAATACTGTTATTAATCAGTTGCATCTCTTAACTCCAAACTCCATTAAAATTATTTTTGACTGTGGATCTTCTGATTTCTTTTATGATGTAAATGTCAAACTTCACAATGAGTTGTTGTATCGTAATATCGGTCATGACTTTATTTCACGACCGGGAGGCCACGATTGGGCTTATTGGTCAAATGCAATTAAATATCAATATCTGTTCTTCAGTAATTTCTTTACAGACAACTAAGAAAAACCGTTCTAAAATGAAAAAAATATCAATAATCTTAATCTCATTCTTTTTGTTGTTGGCACTGTCTGCTAAGTCGCAAGAGCCAATACTTAAATTTGCTTTGGTAACAGACACACATGTGGGTGGAGCAACTGGAGCTGATGACCTAACTCGAACTGTAAATGATATCAATACCCTAAAAGATATTGACTTTGTTATAGTGTCGGGTGATGTTACAGAATTTGGGTCATTTGATGAGCTTACAACTGCAAAGAATATATTGAATCAATTAAAAATACCATATTATGCAATTCCGGGAAACCATGATGCAAATTGGTCAGAGAGTGGAACTAACGATTTCAATAGGATATTTGGAGGTGATACCTTTGGATTTAAGTTTGCAGGATATCATTTTATTGGTTTGGCGTCTGGTCCTAATATGCGAATGAGTCCAGGGCAGATTCCTAGAGAAAATCTTACATGGTTTTTTAATTACATAAACAATATTGATAAAAATGAACCAGTAATATATATTAACCACTATCCCATGGATAACTCGTTGAATAATTGGTTTGAAGTAATGGATGCACTTCGCCCATATAATGTTCAGCTAATGTTATGCGGACATGGGCATGTTAATAAGAAATACAATTTCGAGGGAGTTAACGCCGCAATGTGCAGATCTAATCTGCGAGCAAAAGATGAGTTTGGAGGATATAATATCATCACTATAACAAATGACTCTATTGTATTAAATGAAAGAAAACCCACAGGTGAAACTCTCGACTCTTGGCTTTCATATCCTGCAAATGGACCTTCCCAATGGGAGAAAGATTCTCCCCGACCAAATTTTGAGATGAACGTTGATAATGACAATGTCGAAGAAATTTGGAGTATTAACGAATCAAGTGATATGGGAGGCGGAATGTTTTTGAGTGAAAACTTACTCTTTTATACTAATACTGCTGGAGATATAAAAGCCGTAAATGCTACTGACGGAATAGCTAGGTGGAGCTTTAAAACAGATGGAAAGATTTATTCAACTCCCACGGTTTATAAAGATATAGTTTGGTGTGCATCATCAGATAGCTATTTGTATGGACTAAATGCAAGTAACGGAGAATTGTTGTATAAATTGAAAAATGATAGCCCCGTAGTCTCATCATCTGCCTGCGTGTCTGATAAGGTAGTACTGGCAGGTGGAGATGGACATTGCAGAGCATGGGATATTAATACGGGAGATTTGATATGGAGTTTTAATGATGTAAAGAACTTTGTTGTAACACGCCCTCTGATTAAAGATAACGTGGTTTATTTTGGAAGCTGGGGTAACCAATTTTATGCTTTAAATATACAAACAGGCAATCCCGAGTGGATTTGGGATAATGGACAAACAAACAGGATGTTTTCACCGGCACAAGTATGGCCTGTAATTACACATGATAAAGTGTTTTTGGCCTCCCCTGATAGATTTATGACGGTATTGAACGCTCACACAGGTGGAGTGATATGGAGATACAACGATATTGAAAATAGAGTTCGAGAATCCATAGGCCTATCGGAAGATGGGAACACGGTGTATGCCAAAACAATGGATGGAAATATAATTGCAGTGGATGCAACAAAGAATGAGCGAAAACTTAGGTGGATTTCATCAGGCCAGGATATGGGATATGAGCTCGCACCAACGGCCATTGTAGAAAAGGATGGAGTAATTTATTCTCCAACAGATAAGGGATTGATTTATGCTTATAATGCTTTGGATGGAACTTTTTTATGGAAGTATCGTGTTTCGTTTGGATTGATTAATATGATCTTACCTGCCGATAATGGAGAATTATATGTTTCTGCTATGGATGGGAAATTAATCAAGCTAAAAGTGAAACCCTGATAATATATAATTACAATAAATTTAAAATACCAATACTATGTATCATTACTCACACTTTATAGTGCCTCTTATTATTATTGTTGACGCACTGGCAATAATAGATCTCATAAAAAGACGAAATTATTCAACAGAGATGAAGCTGTTGTGGATAATAATTATTCTGCTAATGCCAATAATTGGAATATCACTTTATTATCTCAATATTTCAAGGCCTAGAAAAAAGAAAAGGTAATTATCCTTTTAGTCTTTTCATGCTGGTGTAGGCATCATGAAAAAATATTAATGAGCTGTTTTTGGCTTTCACTTCGTCCAAAAAACGTTGCTTCTCTTCCATGGCAAGGGCAGCGTTGTTGTCGTATGCTGATAGCCAACCAACGGGCATGTGCACTGCTGTAGGAACCACATCACCCGGAAACACAACTTCACCTTCAGTTTCGTTGTTAATAAAGACCACTAGCTGACCAGGTGTGTGGCCATCATATTGTTTTATTAATACTTCAGGGCAAAGAAGCATATCATTATCAATCAGATGTAGTTGTACCGCTTCTCTTATAGGCTCAATATTGTCCTCAAAAAAAGATGCAGCTTCATATGGTCTGGCATTTTTATAATTGTCCCATTGTGCCTGACTTAGCCAGTATTTAGCATTTGGGAATGTAGGAACTACCACACCTTCACTATTTATAATAGTGCCGCCACCGCAATGGTCGAAATGAAGATGAGTAAGTATTACATCTGTAACCTCATCTGCACCATAGCCAAGCTTCTCTATCTCTAGTGTTAGATCATTTAAATCATGCAGATGATAGTATTTGAGTTTGCTCAAATGCTTGTCACCACCTCCGCAATCTACCAATATTTTCCTATCCTCAGTTTCAATAAAAAGGCATCGCATTGCCATTTTACACATATTGTTTTCATCACATGGATAACGCTTGCTCCAATACTTTTTTGGAATCGGTCCGAACATTGCACCACCATCTGCCAAAAAATATCCCGTTTCAATAATATGGAAATCTGCCATTTTCGTTGTACTTTTGTGCAAAAGTAATAAAAAGCAATGATTTGTATCTACAAAATTCTCTATCATATCATTTCCAATATTTATAATTCTATCAAGCAATGGCTATATACACTGGTTCGAACAAACATCTAGGCGGAACAGAAATTGTTAGTAAAAAGAATACTGTTTTTTATGGCCTGGTTCAAAAGAATGTTCTTGTCACTGGTTCAAATGGTCAGCTGGGACACGAGTTGCAAGCTTTGTCAAAGCATATAAATTCGCCTTTTAGATTTATATATACAGATGTTGAGCAGTTGGATATTACCGACAAGAACCAAGTGATGCATTTTGTAAATGAATATTCTATCGAATATATAATAAATTGTGCAGCCTACACTGCTGTTGACAAAGCCGAATCGGATGAGGAAGCAGCATATAGAATAAATTACGAAGGAATAAAAAACTTATCAGAAGCTTCAGCTGAAGTTGGCGCCAAACTTATTCATATTTCCACGGATTATGTTTTTGATGGTTCATCATCCACTCCATACAAAGAGGATGATGAATGTAATCCACTTTCTGTATATGGCAAATCCAAACTAATGGGCGAACAGGCAATTAGGGAATATGCTAAAGAGTGGATTATAATACGTACATCGTGGTTGTTCTCACAATATGGGAGCAATTTTGTCAAAACAATGCTGCGCCTGATGACTGAAAAAGATGAGCTTAATATTGTATCCGATCAAAGTGGTACACCAACATATGCAGCAGACCTTGCCGAAATGATATTGGTAATTCTGGATGAGGCAGAATGGCACACAGGCGTGTATCACTTCTCAAATTCGGGCGAAACCACATGGTACGACTTTGCAAGTGAGATACAAAGAATGGCAAAGTTGCAAAATTGCACATTGCATAAAGTAACCACCGAGCAATACAAAACAGCGGCACAAAGACCAATGTATAGTGTGTTTGACAAATCTAAAATAGAGAATAAATATAGTGTGGTGATTCCTTTATGGGAGAATGCACTAGAGAGAGTTGTAACAAAAATCAGTAATTTATAATTACTAATTATAATATTTTTATGAGTTTAACGAAAGAAATAAAACGTAGGCGTACATTTGCCATTATTAGTCACCCTGACGCAGGTAAGACAACACTTACCGAAAAGCTCCTTTTATTTGGAGGTGCTATTCATGTGGCAGGCGCTGTTAAATCAAACAAGATTAAGAAATCAGCCACTTCCGACTGGATGGATATTGAGCGTCAACGTGGAATATCTGTTGCCACTTCGGTAATGGGATTTGATTATAATGATCATAAAGTAAACATATTAGATACCCCCGGTCACCAAGACTTTATGGAGGATACATATCGTACTCTTACTGCTGTGGATAGTGTGATAGTGGTGGTGGATATAGCCAAAGGTGTGGAGCCGCAAACACGTAAACTAATGGAGGTGTGCCGAATGCGTAAAACACCCGTTATGATATTCGTGAATAAGCTTGACCGTGAGGGTAAAGACCCAATGGAGGTTCTAGATGAGCTTGAAGAGCAACTTCAAATTGCTGTTCGTCCGCTTAGCTGGCCTATAGAGATGGGTGAAAGATTTAAAGGAGTTTATAATCTATACGAAAACTGCCTTGACTTATACACTCCTTCCAAGCAGTCGGTTACCGAATCGGTTCATATAGATATAGATTCGCCTGAGCTGGAAAAGCATATTGGTGAGAAGTTGACTACACAACTTCGTGACGATGTGGAACTTATATCAGGAGTATATCCTGATTTTGAAGTAGAGGATTACCTGTCTGGCGATTTGGCACCTGTCTTTTTTGGATCTGCACTTTATAACTTTGGAGTAAAAGAGCTTTTAGACTGTTTTGTAGATATCGCTCCTTCTCCCCGTGCTATTCAAGCCGAAGAACGTAAGGTGGATCCATACGAAGAAGACTTCACAGGCTTTGTGTTTAAGATTCATGCTAATATGGACCCTAACCACCGCTCATCTATCGCCTTTGTGAAGATTTGTTCGGGCAAATTTGAGAGAAATGTCAATTACAAACATATACGTTTCAATAGACAAATGAAGTTCTCTTCTCCCACAGCTTTTATGGCTCAAAAGAAGGAGATACTTGATGAAGCATTTGCAGGTGATATAGTGGGACTTCCCGATAGTGGCAACTTTAAAATTGGAGATACGTTAACATCCGGCGAGAATCTACATTTCAAAGGACTGCCAAGTTTCTCACCAGAGATGTTTAAGTATATAGAGAATGCCGACCCAATGAAAACTAAGCAACTGCAAAAAGGTATTGAGCAGCTTATCGATGAAGGTGTGGCACAGCTATTCACTAATCAGTTTAACAACAGAAAGATTATTGGTACTGTTGGTCAACTTCAATTTGAGGTGATAGAATATAGATTGCTTCATGAGTATGGAGCCAAATGTCGCTGGGAACCAATCAGTTTGTATAAAGCTTGCTGGATTGAAAGTGAAGATAAAGCTCAACTTGAAGATTTCAAAAGGCGTAAATATCAATACATGGCAAAAGACAAAGAAGGTAGAGATGTATTTCTTGCTGAATCGGGATATCTGCTAATGATGGCACAACAAGATTTCCCTAAAATCAAATTCCATTTCACTTCCGAATTTTAGAAACTGTTTCTAATAGTTATAATATAATGGCTGCTCAAACATGGGCAGCCTTTTTTTATATATGCTGCTTAACCATTTTGTAACATTTACATAAGCTGGTTGTAACATTTTGTATATACTTTTGTTACAAATAATGTGTAACTTAGTATAATTCAAACTAAAAATGAAACGAACTATTTTTCTACTACTCACCTTTGTGTCATTGTCTCATTTACATGCACAGCAGCCAAATGATCAAAAGCTAAAACTCTCAGGCTATATTCAATCTCAATTTCAGTGGGGCGAAAAGGATGCTTCGCTGAATGTTGGCTCTAAAAATGAAAATACAGAGACATCCTTCAATCGTATTGGTATACGTCGCGGCCGATTAAAAGCATCATATACCAGAAATATTACAGAAGGAGTATTTCAGGTTGATATTACTGAAAAAGGAGTAGGAATCAAAGATGCATATATAAACTTGCGTGACCCTTGGCAGGGGCATACTGCACTCAGAGCCGGGGTCTTCAACCGACCATTTGGTCACGAAATAGCATATTCATCATCGCTTAGAGAATCGCCGGAGCGCTCGGCAGTATTTCAAACACTTTTCCCTGAAGAGCGAGACCTAGGGGCAATGATAACTCTTCAGCCACTAAAGGATATGGAGTGGCTCAATATTAAAATTAATGCGGGTTTGTTTGCCGGCAATGGTATAAAGCAAGAAACAGATAGTCGTAAGGATTTTATAGGACATCTTTTGTTAAGCAATTCCAGTAATAATAATTGGGGATTTGGACTAGGCTTTTCTTACTACAACGGAGGTGTGTATCAGGGCAACGAGAATGTATATACAATGCAGGGCAATGAGTTTGTGCTCAACAATAATCAATCTAATAAAGGCAAGTATGCAAAGCGTGAATATGTAGGTTTCAATATTAACTTTGATTCTTCTCCCATTATTGGAGATTTGAAGCTTAGCTCAGAGTGGATATTTGGAACGCAGCCAGGTAGCCACTTAAGTACAAAAAGCCCCAATTCATCTAGCTTACTCACAGGTGATACCTATATTCGCAACTTCACAGGGGGATATGTCATGCTGGTTCAGAATATTCACACACTTCCTTTTGCAGTTGTCGCCAAGTATGATTGGTACGACCCCAATACAAAAGTATCCGGAGATGATATAGGACTTAATAATACTGGTCAGGCAGATATTGCCCGATATGCTATAGGATTGGGCTTGCAATGGCATATTAATGACAATACCCGCCTGCAAACATATTACGATATTGTTAACAATGAGGAAACCACAAATATATCAGAATATTCTAAAAACCTTGAAGACAACATGTTTACGGTTAGACTTCAATATAAGTTTTAAATGCACCTTCAAACCTTAACCATTTTGTAACAGTTCCTAAAATGGGGTGTAACATTAGCAATATACTTTTGTGATATTAATTTTTAAATAAATAAAAATGAAGAAGTCACTAGTAGTTGCAATGTTTGCATTAGGATTAATATCAAATGTAAGTGCACAAAGAATTAAAGGATCAGACACCGTTTTGCCACTATCACAGATAGTAGCCGAAAGCTATATGAAGGCAAATCCTTCAGCCACAGTTACAGTTACCGGCGGAGGAAGTGGAGTGGGTATTTCATCACTTCTAGCCGGCACCACAGAGATAGCCCAGGCTTCAAGAAAGATAAAATTTGCAGAGAGACAAAAACTAAAAGATAGTGGCAAGTCCATAAAAGAAATTGTTGTGGCGTATGATGCTTTGGCAGTAGTTGTGCATCCCGCAAATAAAGTGGGCAAGCTCACACGTGAACAACTTGAAGCAATTTTCACTGGTAAAATAACTAACTGGAAAGAAGTTGGTGGTGATGATATGAAAATAATTGCTTATTCTCGCGAAACATCATCCGGCACTTACGAGTTTTTTAAAGAGAGTGTTCTTAAGAATAAGAACTATATGAATGGTGTTTTAAGTATGCCTGCCACCGGAGCTATAATTCAATCAATCAGTCAAACCAAAGGAGCAATAGGATATGTGGGTTTAGCCTATCTAAATAAAGACGTTAAAGCAGTACACGTTTCATACGATGGTGGCAAAACGTTTACAGAACCCTCTGTGGCTAATGCTAAGAATGAAACATACCCAATTGTTCGTCCTCTGTATTACTATTACGACACTAAGCACGAAAAAACAGTAAAACCATTCATCGATTATGTTCTTTCGCCTGAAGGAGAGAAGAAAGTAGCTGAACTAGGTTTTATAACCATTAATTAATATTTGAGATTAAGGTTTTAATAGTATGAAAAGACTAAAAGTAATACTTGAACGCATAGTCGAAAGCATATTTACTCTGAGTGGGGCTGTAACATCTATTGTAATCCTTTTGATTGTAATATTTCTCTTCAAGGAGGGCTTTGGGTTATTTAGTTCTCCGTCAGTAGAAAGTGGTTATGCTCTTTATGTTAATTCTAATAACCCTGTTAACGAGCTAACTGTTACCGACATAAAAAAGATATTCGACTCAGAGGCTACACACTGGAGTGAGTTTACAAGTATAGAAGATGAAATAATGATATTCCGATTTGATGATATATTCAATCTATATTCAGAAGAGGAATTTGGAGAAGACTATGAATTATTGCCTGATAAGTTGGGCGAAGTAATAGCCGACAACGCAAATATAATTGCATATTTGCCCACACAATACGCACCATCTAATATGCCCAACATTAAGGAACTGCCAAATGCCAATATCAGCTTGATGGATTTCTTTGGAGGAGACAAATGGATGCCTACCGCCACTCCATCACCTTTGTTTGGTGTTTTGCCTTTGATATTAGGCACACTTCTAGTAAGTTTTGTGGCAATACTCATAGCCCTGCCTTTGGGGCTGGGTGTCGCAGTGTATCTTTCGGAGCTGGCTGGAGAGCGGATGCGTAAATTTTTAAAGCCCACAATTGAGCTACTTGCGGGTATCCCCTCTGTAGTATATGGTTTCTTTGGATTAGTAGTGCTGGTACCTATTGTTCAAAAAGTATTCAACCTACCTGTTGGCGAAACTGCACTTGCAGGCAGTATTATTCTTGCCATAATGGCTTTGCCAACAATTATCACAGTGGCAGAAGATGCTATGAGAAATACCCCTAATGCTATGCGTGAAGCAAGTATGGCACTTGGTGCTACTCATTGGCAAACTATCTATAAAGTGGTTATTCCATATTCGCTGTCAGGTATTTCAGCAGCAATAGTTTTGGGTATAGGCAGAGCCATTGGCGAAACCATGGCCGTACTAATGGTAACGGGTAATGCAGCCGTCATGCCCCGATCTTTGTTTGACTCTGTGCGAACCATCCCTGCCACTATTGCTGCTGAATTGGGTGAAGCACCAGCAGGCGGAGCACACTTTCAGTCACTATTCTTGCTTGGTTGCATTTTGTTTGTAATCACTATGATTATAAGTGTATTGGCCGAAATAATATCTAAAAAACAACATGCTAATCATTAAGTTATGAATATGAATAAAAAGATAAGTCAGCGCATAGCATTCATAATATTCCGAGTGTTAGGGATAATGGTTGTAGGTCTTCTGTTTTGGATTTTAGGATTCATTGTTTATAATGGATTGGGAGTCATTAGTTGGGAATTTCTTACCACTGCGCCAACAGAAGGTATGACCTCCGGCGGAATATTTCCTGCATTAGTTGGAACAGTGTGCCTGGTGGCAGGCAGTATGTTGTTTGCTTTTCCATTAGGCGTTACGTCTGCCATTTACACAAGCGAATATGCAGGCAATGGCTGGATAGTGAAGTTTATACGCGTTATGACAAATAATCTTAGCAGCATTCCGTCCATAGTATTTGGACTATTTGGTATGGCCTTGTTTGTAAACACGCTAGGTTTTGGCGATTCTATTTTGGCAGGCTCTCTTACGTTAGGCTTGCTGGTTCTTCCGCTAGTCATTCGTACCACCGAAGAGGCTCTCAAAGCAGTGCCATTTTCATATCGCTCAGGTAGCATGGCATTGGGGGCAAGCAAATTGCAAACAATATTCAGGGTGGTTCTTCCCACTGCATTTCCCAATATCACCACAGGTCTCATTCTTTCTATTGGGCGAGTGTCGGGAGAAACCGCTCCGATTCTTTTCACAGTAGCTGCATATTTCCTTCCTAAGCTTCCTAATAGTATATTTGATCAGGTGATGGCCTTGCCGTACCATCTATATGTAGTGGCTACAAGCGGCACTGATATTAATGCATCTCGCCCTATAGCTTATGGAACGGCATTGGTACTAATAGGTATTGTTTTAATAATGAATATTTCGGCAAGTTTGCTGAGAAGACACCTTGGCAAAAAGGTGAAAACTAATTGATTTTAATAAAATGATTGAAGCAAAAAATATAGATTTCTATTATGGCGATTTCCATGCTCTTAAAAATATAAGCATGAAGATGGAGGCAAATACTGTTACTGCCTTTATAGGACCATCAGGATGTGGCAAATCCACTTTCTTGCGACTGTTCAACAGAATGAACGACCTTGTAGATGGCACCAGGCTTACGGGTGAGTGCTTGGTTGAGGGATTAAATATATATGACAAGAGTATCCCTGTTGACGATTTGCGCAAAAAAGTGGGAATGGTGTTTCAAAAGCCAAATCCTTTCCCTAAATCCATATTCGAAAATGTAGCTTATGGGT
Organism: uncultured Proteiniphilum sp.; assembly: GCA_964607405.1. Classification (GTDB taxonomy): domain Bacteria; phylum Bacteroidota; class Bacteroidia; order Bacteroidales; family Dysgonomonadaceae; genus Petrimonas. Next base: position 30,399 of record CAZSKF010000002.1, read on the forward strand.
TGCGCGTAAATAATATGGGCAACAATAAGTTTATAGAACAGCGAGTTGAAGAGTCACTCAAATCTGCAGCATTATGGGATGAGGTAAAAGACAAGCTCAAAAAGTCTGCATTTGCACTTTCAGGTGGTCAGCAACAGCGACTTTGCATTGCCAGAGCACTGGCTGTTTCTCCATCCATTCTTTTGATGGACGAGCCTGCATCAGCCCTCGATCCTGTGTCCACTTCCAAGATTGAAGAATTGATACACGATCTCAAAAAGGATTATACCATAGTAATCGTAACGCACAATATGCAGCAGGCAGCCCGTGTGAGTGATAATACAGGCTTCTTTATGTTGGGCGAGCTGATAGAGTATAGCGAAACAAAGAAAATGTTTATAAACCCTCAGCACAAACAAACCCAAAACTATATCACAGGACGTTTTGGATAATTATTGAAATAACAAACAATACTTTTTATATTATGAATGAATTGAAGCACACCGAGCGCGAGATGCTTATGCTCAAAGAAGAGCTGAATGATATGTGGAAGCTTGTTCTTTCGCAATTGGAAAAATCAAAACAAGCATTTCTGAATGATGATATCGAATTGTCGAGAGAAATTGTGAGTCGCGAGAAGCGTGTAAATGCTTTTGAGCTTAAAATAGATAGTGATTGCGAAAACTATATTGCTTTGTTTAGTCCCGTTGCAATTGATCTAAGGCTTACTTTGTCGATAATAAAGATTAGCAATACGCTTGAGCGAATTGGAGACTTTGCAGCAGGAGTAGCACGTCATGTTATTGATAATGATTGCAATGGATTGGAAGATCAACTTGTGGAAGACTTGCAGATTGAGTATATGTTTGATACGCTCATCAGCATGTTGTCGGATGGTTTTATTGCATTAGAATCTGAAAATACCAAAATATCGGGCAAGATCATCGGCAAGGATGAAATTGTGGATGAGATATATCATAATGCCTTTGGTGTCTTAACTGATTATGCCCACAATAATCCCTCGTTTGTGCATTGTGCCCTCAAGCTCCTTTTGCTTATCAGAAAGCTGGAACGCATTGGCGATCATTGTAGCAATATAGTAGAAGAGATAGTGTTTTACGTTGATGCAAAGGTGTTGAAGCACGCCGGTAAAACTAAAAATATTACTAAATAAGAAAACATCATGCTGTTAAGTGGTTGTTTCTAATTATTTTTGTGTCAAACTAAATATCAATTATGGCAAATAAAATACTTGTTGTTGATGATGATATAAATATATGCGAGATAATCGAGTTTAATCTCAAGAACGAGGGCTTTGATGTAGATAGCGCATATTCTGCCGAGGAGGCTCTAAAGAAACTAACACCCGACTATTCTCTCATATTGCTTGATGTGATGATGAGCGGAATGTCGGGCTACAAATTGGCAGAGCGTTTGCGCAATGAAGGCAATCAGATACCTATCATATTTTTGACAGCCAAAGACACTGAGAATGATATGCTGACGGGCTTTTCGGTGGGGGGTGATGATTATATTTCAAAACCCTTTTCCATAAAAGAGGTGATAGCTCGCATAAAGGCCGTAATTAAAAGACACGAAACTATTTCAGCCAATGCCGTTCGCGATAATAAGCTTGTGTATGGATCTTTGGAAGTTGACTTTGAGCTTAAAGAAATATCAATAGACGGAGAGGTAATATCTCTTACCAAAACAGAGTATGAGGTGTTTACGTTTCTTGCCACAAATCCCGACAAAATTTTCTCGCGAGACGATATTATTACCACCGTGTGGAGCGAAACACAGTATATTACCGAACGAACGGTTGATGTTCACATCACACGCTTGCGCAAAAAGCTTGGTGATTATGCTTCTCTCATAACAAATAGGGCAGGGTATGGATATAGATTTGATTCGTCGGGCATATGAAACTAAATTATAGGACTCGACTTTTTATATATTTTGCAGCTGCCTTTGCTATATTCACTATTGGCATTGTAGCTTTTGAGCAATCTCGCGAAAAGTATTTTAAACGACTAGCTCTTGAGGAAAAACTAGATGCATATGCCGAGATTACAAATTCGGTATTGACTGACAATTACGTCACTGGTGGTTATCATGTTGCGCTAGATAGTCTTATAAATATACTGCCACAAAATATACGCCTCACTGTGGTTGACAGTAATGGCTTGGTTGGCTATGATAATACCATCAATGTTTTTGAAGACTTAGAGAATCACTCCGCACGTCCTGAAATAGAACTAGCTTCAAAGAAAAATATAGGAACAGCAATTCGCACCTCCGAATCCACAAATCAGGATTATTTGTATTACGCCAAAAAGTATAATTCTTATTTCATACGTGTGGCATTGCCATATGATGTGCAAACTAAGAAACTATTGAAAGAGGACAACCTGTTTATCTATTTTGTATTAATCTTTTTTGTGGTTATGCTGGTGCTGATTAATGCCATTACGGGTCGTTTTAGCAAATCAATTAGTCAGTTGCGAGATTTTGTTATGTCGTCAGACACAGATGGCAACATCAAATATAGTTTCCCAAAGGATGAGCTTGGCGAGATAGGAACAAAGATTACTGAAAGCTTCACCCAGCTGAAGGAGAATAAAAAGACTATTGACTTGGAACGAGAAAAGCTTTTGCAGCATGTGCATAGTTCAGAAGAAGGAATTTGTTTCTTCTCAGAAGATAGGAAAGTTCAGTTTTACAATGGTCTTTTTATCCGATATCTCAATGTGATATCTGATGAACCTAATAGCGAGCCCAAAAGTATTTTTAGTGATACTGTCTTTAATGATATCAATGAGTTTCTGTCGTCAATGAATGGCATATTCTATGACACACAAATAAGCAAGCACGGGAAGGTTTTTTCTGTAAGGGTAAATATTTTTGAAGATAAGGGCTTTGAAGTGATACTAAATGATATCACCAAACAAGAAAAGACCCGCAAGCTGAAGCAAGAAATGACGGGCAATATATCACACGAGTTGCGAACGCCCGTTACTAGTATCAGGGGATATCTGGAAACTGTGTTAGAGCATAATCTGGACGATAATCAGAAGCAGCATTTCATTAATCAGGCTTATAATCAAACCATAGTGTTGTCAGAACTGATGCAGGATATGAGTTTGATAACAAAGATAGAAGAGGTGCCACAGTCGTTTAGATTGGAGAATATTATTGTTTGTAAACTACTAGATGCCATAAAAGCAGACTATGCTGATATCTTTAAGGAGAAGGCGATTGACATGACGTGGGATGTGCCCCATGATGCCGGCATTAGGGGTAACAAAAACCTTGTGTTTTCTATTTTCCGAAATCTGGTAGATAATTCTGTTAGATATGCCGGCAGCGATATTAATATCAAAGTGAGCTTGATAAAGACTGACGATAGGTTTTATTATTTCTCATTTTATGATACCGGCATTGGCATAGAAGATGAAAAACACTTGACACGCTTGTTCGAACGCTTCTATAGAATAAACGAAGGCCGCTCGCGCGATACGGGCGGAAGCGGCTTAGGTTTGTCTATCGTCAAAAATGCAATTGCATTTCATGGCGGGTCCATTATTGCCCGAAATAGAGTGGGAGGTGGGTTGGAGTTCTTATTTCAACTAGGTTTGTCGGCCATATGAACCGTAATCTGATTGAACGGAACAACAAATCCTCGCTCATTAATTTGTTTGTATATCTCTTCGTTTAGGTCGAAGGTAACTGGCCAAAAGTCGCTCTTCATCACCCACACTCTAAGTTTAAAATCTAGAGAGTGCTCATTCATCACGGCCAAACGTGCAAAAGGTTCTGGGCTTTTCAGCACCTTGGGATGGCTTTTTGCTACATCTAATAAAAACTGTTTTACCAAATCTGCATCGGTGCCATACTCCAAGCTCACCACTATCTCCACTCTTCGGGTGGGCTGTGTGCTTATGTTCACTATGGTGCCCGTTGATAGCGGTCCGTTGGGTATATATATTGTTTTATTATCTGCCGTGGTCATCATTGTATAAAGAATGCCAATGTTGCGAACAGTTCCGGCGTTTGATTGCGCTTCTATATAGTCGCCCACCTTAAATGGTTTGTTGAACAGCAGCATAACACCTCCCGCAAAGTTTGCAAGATTATCTTTTACTGCCAAACCAACTGCCAACCCTGCCGATCCAATAAGGGCTGCTATAGAGAATGTTTTGGTGCCTACCACATTTATAATAATAATGAATAGCATGATGTATAAGAAAACATCTATCGCATTGTTCATGAATCCCGTTAGGGTAGCATCCACTTTTTGTTTTGACGTTACTTTGCCAATCATTCTTCTAACTCTTTTTATCAGCCATCTGCCAATAAAAAATATAAGGAAGGCAATAAATATTTTCCAAACTAGCTCCAAGCTCCAAGTCAGAAGCCTGTGCCACATCTCTTCAAAGCGTCCTTGCTTTATCATTTGCGATATTTCTTCGTTGCCTGCCACCACTTGTAGCGTGTCGCTTGCCAATATTGTATTCAAAAGCATATCTATATTATGTTTAGTTATAAATTCTACTAGTTACAAAGATAGATATATTATTTTGTAATTTTCAATTGGTAGCGACAGCTAGATTTTAATTGAATATTTTTATTAACAGCTCGTCCAGTTCCTTAGATTCAACACCCGTTCCTTTCCAGATTATTACACCATCTTTGTCGATAAGCATCTTTGTTGGAAATGAGGATACATTGTATGCTTTTATAGCGTCAAAATCATCAAGATCCTCGTTAAGAATTTGTGTCCATATTAGTCCATCTTTTTCAACGGCCTTTATTGCATCTTGTCTTTTCTTGTCTGTTTGTTTTGCCATTTCGTAAGCTATTCCTAAAATCTCAAAACCTTTGTCATTGTATTTATTGTAAAGCTCTATGAGATGTGGATGACTCTTTCTGCACGAACCGCACCAACTTCCCCAAAAATCAAGCAATACATATTTGCCTCTCAGTTGCTTGCTGTCAAATCTGTTGCCTTCTAGTGTGCTGCCTTTAAAGTCCATCATGCTTTGACCTCTTTCCGAGGCTCTCACCTTTTTGATGTATTGTTCTACACGTTTACCAAATGAGCTGCCTTTCATCTCAGGCGAGTATGAATTAAAAATAGCCTCATAATTGTCTAAGTCAAAAATGGAATAATATTGTGACAGGCCGCATAATGCATACATATTATTTGTTTCTCTTGCTGCAAACTCTCTAAAAAACTCTCTAAACTGGTTTGTTCTAGCCTTTCTTTCTTCAAAGATCTCGTCCATTGCCTTAGTGTTTCCCTCGTTTTTGCTTTCAATTTGCTTTATCATCAATTCATTGTCTGTAGTGTAGTAGGGTGTCCAATAGGCTTGTAGTTGGTCATAATCATCCTGATATTTTAGTCCCGTCACTTGTGCTTGCCACAATGTCATTGCATCGCCCTTTATGTTCACCACGTCTCCCGGTGCAACTAATACTTTCAGCCTGGGGCTCATGTAATATACCTTTTTCTCTACGTCATATACTTCGTTTGCATGAAACATATATGGGTTAAGTGATATTTCCTGCAATGTTGGTACGTTTAGCGTAACTTCAAACTCTCCGTTCACAGTCTCTATTGTATCTCTCACATTTTTAGTTTCATTTCTATAATTGATGGCTATCTTATGTCCATCCAGATTTGCAATACTCCCTTTTATTGTCACAGTTTCTTGGGCAATCATTACTTTTGCTACAATAAGTAATGCTATTAATGATAAAGTTCTTTTCATTTTGTAATATTATTATTGATTATCTGTATTGTTGTAAAGGTATTTGTCGTAAAATATATTTCTGATGTTAATTGTAAATCTTGATTTTGCTCCAACCCATCCGTGACGCTGCCCCGGAAATATCATCATTTCGAAAGGCTTGTTTGCTTTCTGAAGTGCATCTGCCAGTTGGTAAGTGTTTTGAATATGTACATTATCGTCCATAGTGCCATGTTGTAGTTGCAACATAGATGGGCCGTGCATTTGATAGTTGTCAATATGTGTCATTACCGACCCAAATTTATAACCTTCGGGGTTATCCTTTGGATGATCCATATATCGTTCTGTGTAGTGCGAATCATATAGCATCCAGTCTGTAACCGGATAACTCGAAATTCCGTACTTAAAATACTCTGCACCGTATGTAAGTGCCATTGCAGTCAGATATCCTCCATAGCTTCCGCCCGATATCATTATTCTGTCATGGTCCACTTGTGGTATTTGTTGTAATATTTTCACCCACTCTATATAATCGTGCATTTCCCACTTACCCAAATTGCGATGTAGATAGTTTAAACCCTCTTTTCCTGCATCGCCTGAACCACGATGTGCAAATTTGACTTGAATAGACTTCTGTTTGTTATCGATAGAAGTTGGGTCAGTCCATACGTCAAAAACAGCTTGGTAGTTGGACCCGCCATATATGTGAATTGTTACGGGATATTTCTCATCTTCTTGCATATCTCTAGGCCATGTGATCCGTGCCGGCAGGTTGAGTCCTTCCTCAGTAGTGTGCCAAATGATTTCATTCTCCTTCAGCATATCGTCACTTAGCCTGCTTCCTCTCGAGTTGGCAATCTTACTCACTTTTCCTGTTTTTGTATCTATCAGAGCAATGCTAGACGGAGTTTGCACGTTTGAATAAGTTGATATTACATGTTTGGCATTTGGTGAGAGTAGGGGATTACTGTGTGAAAACTCTCCAAAAGATATTCTCTTTTGCTTTTTCCCATCCAGCCTCACCGAGTATAAGTCTGTTCTGGTAGATGTTTCAGCATTAGAGCTATAAAACACAGTGCTTGTTTTCTTATCCACTCGTATAATTTCTGTTCTCCAGTTTTTGCCTGTTGTTAGTTTTTGTTTTAGCTTACCATCCGCAGCGTAATAATATATTTGTTCCCATCCGTCAAAGTCTCTTATCATTAAGAAATCCTTATCAAGCCAGGTCAGCTTCTTTATCCAATTAATCCAGGTTGGTTGCTTTTCATCATATATCTCATTTTCTATGCCTGTTTGCGGGTTTATATCAAATAGCTTTAAATTGTTTTGTTCGCGTGACATCCACTGAACTAATAAGCCTGAAGCATCGGGACGCCAAAATGGTGTGCCAAGATAAGGCTCGTTGCTCTGGTCAAAATCACTCCACACAACATTCTCTTTCTCAATTGAAGCTATTCCTACACTCACCACAGGGTTTGGATCGCCCGCTTTGGGGTAGCGTGTCATCTCCGTAAAGCCGTGTTGTGTTTCACTGTTGTGTAGTGGATAGATTGGAACATTGCTATCGTCAAATTTATAAAAGGCAATGTGCTTGCTATCCGGCGACCACCAAAAAGCTCTGTAAGCGCTGCCTCTTCCCAGTATCTCTTCATAATATACCCACGAAGCATACCCGTTCATAATGGTTTCACTACCATCATAAGTAAACTGCACTTCGCGTCCCGTTTCCATCTCCACTGCAAATAGGTTGTTGTTGTGCAAAAAAGCTACCCACTTGTTGTTGGGCGATACCAGGGCTAGTTGCTTAGCATTGTCAGTCAGGTGTGTGTTGCCCCCTTTTATCTCTATTTTTGTTCTTCTCTCTTTTGATGTTATTTCATAGGGGCTCTCTTTTCCTGTTTTGATGTTTTTGATGAATGCCACATCTTTTTTAGTATCTGAGTCATACTCTTTTACTATGTAGTGCTCATTATCTGCCCATCCGCTTATTCTTGGCAATCTTTTTATAAGGGTGGTGTCTCGTATAATTTGCGCATTGATGGAGGTGCTAGCTATCCATAAAATAATTGTGGTGATAATTAATTGATAATAACTTGCACCTATAGTCTTACTATTCATAATTGATTTTTTAATTTGACTTTTGTTTGTTTAATTGCATCACCATGTGTTGGATGTCAATCGTTTATCATTTTCCAATACTTTGCTTGGAAATGGCAGTATGTATAGTGGCGATTTGACAGGAAGGGTATATGTTTGCTGAGTCACTGTAGGCGAACCTTCGGGATCGGCAGGGAATACTCTTGTAAGAACTTTTTGATATTCTGGTTCGGTGTTTAGTCGCTTTATGTCTAAAAATCTATTCCAACCTCTTGTGAGCTCTTTTCTTCGTTCGTTAATCACAAATTGAACTGTGCTAACCACGTCATTAGGCAGTTGCAAATTTGAGTGATCATAGTTTCTGTATCTACTTCTTAGATATGGCTCCAAATATTCTTTCACTTTGTCGTTGTTGCCCTGTCTGGCATAGCATTCGGCAATCATTAGCATTACTTCTACAGTAGTGAGGCCTGCAGTATTGGGCGCATATTCTTTAGCTATAGGTGTCCAGTTCATTATCGACATATAGTCTTTTACGGAAGAAGCGGGACGTTTGTAAAAGTTATATCGTGCATCGGTTACCGAATCATCTTGTCCATACTCATCCAGATTTTTTTCGAATATATCAATAAGCTCTTTGCCTATATATGTATTGCTGCTTGCAGTTGCAAAAAATAGATTTTCAGCACCGTTGGCATATAGCGGTGTGGTTGGTTTGCTTGTTGCCGGATTCACAATTGATACCAAGTCGAACGTAGAATTATTAAGTTTATACGACTCAACTGCTGCTTCTATGGCTTTATCAAATTCTTTTTTAAATAAATGAACCTTTGCCTTCATGGCATATCCTGCTGCTTTATTAAATCTGAAAGGAGTTTGTGCCGTAATGTTTAGATGAGGTATTGCCTCATTAATATCCTTCTCAATCTGAGCATACACTTCTGCCACGCTTGATTTTGCCGGATCTGGTATTGTTTCTATATATGGATCCAGTTTCAAAGGAACACCGCCATCACTTGCAGCAGTAGCCTTGTCATAAGGTTTTGCATATGCATTGATTAATAGAAAGTATGAGAAAGCACGCATCATTTTGGCTTCAGCCACCACGCTCTTTATTTCCTGATCTGTTCCCTCCATTATACTTTCATCGTAGATTATGGTGTTGGCTATTTTAGTTATTCGCTGATACATCACCTGATATAGTGTAGTACCTGCCGTTCCCGAATTGCCCGATGCATTTAGGCTTCTGTCATACTCTGAGCTTGGAAGATACAGCATATTTGCCGATACTAAGTTCCACACGTTCCACACGCTTGTTATGTTGGCTGCGTTGCGCCATGCCTCATCATCAAGGTATGCAATGTCTGCATTATCATAAGATGTGATGTTGTCAAACAAAAGACCATATTCCTTTGCTGTGGTCAATAATATTTTGCCTTTGGGTTGTACATCCAGCCAATTGTCGCATGATGTAAGTGATATGGCTATAATTGATAATATTGCGATTATATTCTTTTTCATCTTGTATGGTGTTTAAAAAGTTACGTCTAGTTTAAGTAAATAAGTGGTGGGTGTTGGTATCCCCCAATCTTTAAGTGAGGCAGTGTTGCTCTGAGATGTTTGCACCTCCGAATCATATTTGCGTCCTGCTGCACTCCATATCCACGGATTGTTTATTTGTCCCGCAATCTTTAGTCTGCTCAGCTTTAGGTTTCTTGCCATGCTGTTGGGCAGGGTATATGAAAGGGCTATATTTCTTAGTCTTATGAAATCTCCTTTCACCACGTTTGCCGTTGAGCGGATATACATCCCTTCTAGCGAACCCAGATTTACTACACTTATCTTGGGATCGTAATACATTTTAGACTTTGGTATGTCTGTGTTAGTATTATTGGGTGTCCACGATTTGCTAACCCAGTCGCTGTTTCCATCTGTAGAGTTGAATCCAAAGCTTGGGGCATACATTTTATGTCCGCCATAATATAGGAATAGAGCAGATAGTTCAAATCCTTTGTAGTTTATGGTTTGTGTAAATGATGCATTATATAGTGGTGTTCTCGATCCCATATATTTCACATCCTCAGGCCTCATAGATGATGAGGCATCAAGTAGCAGAGTGCCATCTTCCTGAAAGTGGTGCATCGTTGTGCCGTCGGCGCGGTATATAATTGGCACACCGTTTTGATAGTCTGTTCCACCGCTTGTTAGTCCTCCATATTCGTAGGCATAGAGAGCATCGTATGGTTTTCCGTCAACTAAATATGAGCTGATGGCAAGATGCGATGCTTGTGTGGGGTTGTAGTATGCTTTGGTTACTTTGTTTTTATTGTACGACAGCATTAGTGACGAAGTCATTGTAAAATCTTTTTTCTTTAGCCATGGTGATGTTACAATCAATTCGAAACCTCTGTTGGTCATAGCACCCGAGTTTACGCGCTGAGTGGTGTAGCCCGAAGTAAAATGCACCTCTCTACTGCCCAGCAGGTCTTCACTGTTTTTATAATAAAGGTCTAGTTTTCCATTAAGCAATCCTCTAAAGAAGCTGTAGTCGGTTCCAAAGTTATACGAACTTGTCTTTTCCCAGCGCAACATGGGATTGGGGGCTGTTGATATATTTGCATACGGAATAGCCTCGGAGGTGTATGTTGATTGGTTTGACAAGCTTGCCACTAAAAAGGGCGTAGTGCTTTGGTCAACGTTTCCGGTGAGTCCATATGAAAGTCTAAGGTCTAAAAAGTCAACCCAATTAACTGAGCTCATAAACTCTTCTTTGCCCATGTTCCATTTCAAGCCGGCCGACCATAATGGGCGATACCTGTACTTAGGGTCTGTTCCAAATAGGTTTGTCTGATCTACCCTGATACTTCCCGATATGCCATACTTTTCTTTATAAGCATATCCACCCACTGCATACATGCCCACATAGCGGTTAATTACTGATCCCAAACCAGGTTTCATTTCCGAGTCGGCTATTTTGATATTGTTGCCATCCAACACTGCACCTGGCTTTCCTGTATTATTATTGTAGATATATGATTGTTGATATCCCACAGTATGAATGTCGTAATTATTAAGTATAGTGTATGTAAGTGCCACAGGGTCGTATCCATAATAAAGTGCATTAATAGGAATTCCCACAGAGTTTTCCTTTAGCTCAATACCTCCTGTAACATTAAATGAGTGGTCGTCTCCAATTTGTTTGTTATAATCAACCTGGTTTCTCCATACCCAGCTGTCACGTGATGTTTCCACCATCGAGAATCTCCCTCCCTCGGGGAATACACTGTTGATAGGACTGTTGTTGGCAAATTTATTGCGCATAAATCTATAGAAGTATGAGTCCTTTGATCTGAATTCCTCTTTTCTGTTTCTGGCTAGTTCATAATCAAATCCGGTAGAGAATTTTAGATTCTTCAATATATCAAAGTTCAGCTTCACAAAGCTTCGCACACTGTAGTAGTTTTGATTGATTAAGTTGTCATTCAGCTCATCCAGAATATTAAACTTATATGATTCAAACTGAGGCAAACCCTCTATTTCGTCAAGCACCTTAGGATTGATGTGAAGCGAACCCTGCATACCAATAATGTCCACATAGTCGCGATATACTCTGTTGCCCGATTCATCCAAAATATTGGTGTATGGCTCAAGCGATGTTATGCTTGAGTAAACGCTTTGAACGTTTTCGGTGCGGCTATATTGAATATCACTTCCAATATCAAATGAAAACCAATCGTTTATTTTTTGAATAGATTTTATGTATGCTTTTATTTGATTGTTGCTGTTATATTTAATTTGCTGACCATTGTCAATCAGGTTTATAGATGCAAATGTGCTTTGTCTCTTGCTAGAGCTGTTTACCGAAAGGTTGTAGCTTTGTCTTAGTGGTGTTTGCCACACCAGGTCCATATACTCTTGTCTGTAGTCGCTATTTCTCCATTTCGAGAGTTGTGCGTCATATTCATCCTGCCCAATGTTGCCTCTAAGTAGTTGCAAGCGGGTGTATTGTAGCGGAGTGTAATAGTTTATAGTGTTGCTGGTTCTGCCTGCTTCGCCAATACCTTTTAGTTGTGATTCAAGATAATCCAGTTCTGATGTATAGTTAAATCTGGGTGTGTCTCTTGCTATCATTGCCAGCTCATAATCCATATAATCGCTGGTGGTAGCATAATGATAGTCCTTTAATCTGGGGTTTGTAACCCATCTTAAGTCGGATGTAAATTGTACCGAAGTTTTTGTTTCGCCTGTTAGTGCTCCTCCCTTGGTAGTGATTACAATCACACCATTGGCAGCCCTCACACCATATATAGATGTGGCAGCGGCATCTTTCAGCAAAGTAATTGTTTCGATGTCATTCATATTAATATTGTCCAGTTTTCTTTCGGTGGGCATTCCATCAATCACCAGCAAAGGTTCGGAGCCAATGGCTGACGAGAATGTAGATATTCCGCGCACTACCACGTCACCCTTAAATGTGCTTAACCCCGCAGCTTGCCCTTCTAGTGCTTCGGCCGCATTGGTGAAAATTCTTTTTTCAATTTTGTCTGTGCCAACAATGTCATACGCACCCGTGGCTCGCTCTTTTGATAATACCTGATATCCTGTTATTACCACTTCGCCAAGCATTACATCGTCGGTTTGCATTTCCACTTTCAAATCCTTTTGATTGCCGGCTGATACCTTCACTTCCTTGTTTAGCATTCCCACAAACGAGAATATCAGAACATCCTCTTTGTTGCGTACGGGTATTGTGAAGTAGCCATCAATGTCTGATGACACGCCCATGGCTTTGTTTGACTTTAAATAAATACTCACGCCGGGTAGAGGATCGCCAAGATCGTCAAATACTCGTCCCTTCACAACGTACATTGCGGGCTGTTGTGTCACCTTAGTGGTTGTGGTTTTGGCAGGCTGCTTGCTTTCTTCTTTCACAAAAATCACAACTTGCTTGTCAATCAAGTTATATCCCAGCGAATTGCCTTTGATGATGGCATCAAGCGTTTCGCTTATTTCCTTTGAATCAATATTGATATCTATTCTCTTATCCAGCGAGTTGCCCATATCTCCTGTAAATAAGAAGCGATATTCACTATTCTTTTCTATTTCAGAAAAGGCATCTTTTATTGTAGTATTTTTTAGTTTCAAGCTCACAACTTCTTGCGAATATGTAGCTGCACTAACTGATATAATGGATAGAAACATTATTAAAAAATAAGTTCTAATCCTTTTCAAAAAATCAAACTGCTTATTCATACTATTTATACTTCAAGTTGTTATTTTTCTTTTTTAATTATGTGCACTTTGTCATCTGTGCGTTGATATGTGGCATTTGCCAAGAATGCAATTGTGCTCATCACATTGTTTATGTCGTCAGACAGGATTAGTTTCCCGTCGCACGTTACATTCTTCAATTCATTTGTATGCCCCAGATTTATTGACAGATTGTAGTATCGCTCCACCTGATAAAGAATTTCAGGCAGTGGTGTTTTTTCTAATATCAGATATCCATTTTTCCAGCTGGTATATTTTTGAACATCCACTATTTGGGTTTCAAGTGTGTTGTGGTCTGTCAAAACCACTTGCTCGCTTGGCTTAAGCATTGCTGTGAGGCCTGACTCTGACTCCACGCCAACTTTTCCTTCTACCAACACCACTGCTTGTGGCTCGTTGGCATATGCCGTTACGTTAAACTTGGTGCCATATACTCTGACATCCATTTTTGATGTTTTTACTATAAAAGGCTTGTCCGTGTCTTTTGCCACCTCTATGTATAATTCTCCTGAATGCAGATTTATTAGTCGTGAAGGATTATTGTCAAATGTGGTTGGGAACTCAAGCACCGAGCCAGAGTTTAGCCATATTTTGCTACCATCGGCAAGAGTGATTGTAGATCGTTTGCCATACGGAACTATCAGTCTGCTTGTTTCGTGCTTGCCGGCCTGCACACTGCGCTTGTCGGCACTGTTTTTTTGTGATGCTGTTGCATTTCCTTCTTTGTCAAACTCCAGGTCTAAATCGCTAGTAAATGATTCGGTATGGTTTGATGTAACTAATTGAATATCTATATCATTTAGCATATTGCCAATAATTACTTCCTGCTGACTTACGGGTTTGATATTTTGTTGTAAGTCGAAAACCTTGATAGATATAACCAGCAATACCACTGCCGCAACGGCCGAAATGGTGCTTATAATCATTCTTCGCTTTTTGCGCTTCTTGCTGATATCAAGTTCGATGCGGTCAAGGAGGTTTTGTTTCTCTGTCTGAGATAACATGCTTTGGTTCAAGATGGTATTTTTTAAATACAGCTTGGCTTTATTCAATTCTTCTTTGAGGTGTGGATTGTCTTCCTCATATTTGGTCCATTCTTCGTGCAGCTCGTCGTCAGGATTAATTTGCCATCTGACGAAGCTTTTCATTTTCAGAAAGTCTGTAAAGTTTTTAAAATCTGATGCCATGTCGTTAACCTTTTATATTATTAGCGTTTAATATAAAAGACGAGGTCGTAATCAGTTTATCCCCATTTTTGTAAAAATAATTTCAATTTTAACAGTAATGGCTTATAAATAGAATAAAAGTGTAACTAACACACCGTATTTTTCTCTTAATCGTAGTATGGAGTTTGAGACTAGTTTGCGGCAACTATGTATGCTAATGTTAAGAATTTCGGCAATTTGTGGGTAGTCATATTCTTGTATGTATCTCAGGTATATCGCCTCCCTTTGTCGGTTGGTAAGAATGCTCAGCATCTCTTCAATTTGCTGTTTGATTTGTGCTTTGTCTTCGTCGCTAATTATTTCGTCGTCAAAACTAACGTGAAACTTGAATGGTATTTCGGGGTGCATTTCGATATCAGTTTTTATCTCAACATTCTCCCTTTTTGATTTAGAAATATCTATCAGCCTGTTTTTAAGCGACCTGAACAGATAGAATTTTATATTTTCAATATTGTCAAGCTTTTCCGCATCTTCCGATATTTTGCAAAATATATCATGTATGGCATCCATAGCTCCCTCTTTTTCGAAGCCCAGATACTGCGCATATATGAATAGGTCATCCACATATTGATTATATATAATTGCTATTTTACTTTTTTCGGTCATACTTGCTGAAAAGATATGTACAAAGAAACGTAAAATGTGTATGTTAACGAAATCTTTTTAAAATATTTGATCTACTTCTATTTCTAAATGTTGTCCTTATTTGGTGCACTATTCGTTTTAAATAACATACTGTTGCTTTTGAATAAGCCAAAACGTATGTTTGCCACAATCAGCGTATCTTTGGCATATTTATCTAATGTTTGATTTGCCAAACCAATATGTTTGCTGACCCTCCTTTTTTTTGAAGATGCAAAAACCACATGTGGTTTGACCTTCTTTTTTTGAAGACGCAAAAACAATATGTGGTTTGACCATCTTTTTTTGAAAATGCAAAAAACACATGTGTAAAATCACATAATCATTTGCGGAAGCGCTTTCAACATGTGGTTTTACCTTCCCGCAATCCAAAATGTAAAAAAAATACAATGAAAATGCATCAAAAAAACTGAGGAGTTAAAAACCACTAATGGTTTTAGCGAAAAAAAATCTGCGGATGGCAAAACCACATGTGGTTTTTGCAAAAACGAAACCAAAAATGCAAAAACCACATGTTTGTCACCCTTTCGCCGTTTGAAGATGGGTAAACAAATACCTTTATTGCCTAATTTTCATTTGAAGATGGTGAAACCAATATGTGTTTGGGCGCATTTTCAGTCGGATATGTTAAAACCAACATGTGTGACACTACATAGCGGGTGGGATATGTAGTGAAAAACACCCGTTTTTCTATTTCGCCCCTCTGTTTGAGTTAAAACCAATGTTTTGTTGGGCATTTTCATTTGAAGATGATGAAACCAACATTTTGTTTACCACTTTTTCGTTTGATTATGACTCACCAAATATGTTGGAAGGTGTCTTGCCAACTGAATATGCTATATTCAACATTCCTACTTTCGCGGTCATTTATAACTCATGGCGTGTGGTGGATAGTGTTTTACACATTTGGTAAGCACAGGGATGTAGTTGGCGTGTAGATGTGCAGAAAACCAATAAAGATAAGGTAGTTATAGAAAAAAGAGCTAATTTTGTGGCAAATACATTATATGAATAAGATGAAATATATCTTTGCAACGGTGCTATTGTTGCTATCAGGTGCTGCGCTGAATGCCCAAAATAAGGAAATGTCATATTATGATTGGGTGGACAAGTCGGCACATTATATTAATATCAATAGGCTGGATAGTGCTGCCCATTCTTTGCAGCAGGCTATGAAGCTAGAGCCTACCAACAACAACAATCCTATATTATTATTAAACTTGGGTATAATGCAGCGTCAGCTTAGAATGCCTAGTGATGCTTTTATATCGCTAACGGCCGCTTTGGCAAATAATCCGGAGAAGGTGTTGGTGTTGCACAACAGGGCTTCGCTACTGTGCGATATGAATAGATATGATGAGGCTATGGACGATTATGCAGCAATTTTGGATATTGATGCCAATAATAGCGAGGCGTATTATAGACGAGGACTACTACATCTGGAGGCCAACAACCGGGTAGAGGCCGAAAAGGATTTTAGCCGCTGCAATGAAATAGATTCTAATAGTTTGTTTGCAAAACTTAGCAGAGCCCTATTATTCAAACTGGAGGATAAGTGGGAAGAGGCCGAAGAGATATATACCGATATTATAAAGTCGGAAGATAGAAAGCTCGACTCATATTACATGAATAGAGCCGAATGTTATGTTAACAATGAGAAGTACTCGCTTGCCGCTGCCGATTTGAGAACAGTGGAAACCAATGAACGTGATAATCCCTATTTCTATATTTTGCGTGGTAGGATTAGGTTGAATCAGTTTGACAAATTTGCTGCAAAAGCCGATTTCGAAAAGGCCAAGCAGTTGGGGTATGATGAGGAGCTTGCCGATAAATGGATTGCAAGAACTAGGTAATCATAATTTTTTTTGATTAATTTTGCATATAAGATTTTCAATAAAATGGTTTATAGATATATAATATTTGCATTGATGGGCGTTGCCTTGGGTTGTCTGGGGCTATCTTCATGCCACACACCTACAGAAAAGGAGGCGGTGAGTGGTAATAATGAAATTGAGTTTCAATCGATAGTGCTAGACACGGTTAGTGTGCTGGAGAAAAGGAGCGACAGCCCTGTGTGCAACTTAAGCATCAATGTAGCGATACCCTCTCAAAGCGATATCTATGATCTTGAGAATATTCAGCATATATTTTTGAGTGCTATATTAGGAACCGATTATAGCACGATGGATACAAAAGAGGCTTTTGACAAATATGCACAAAGCTATATTGCCAACTATAGAAGGGATGCTGAAATATTTAAAACCAACAGACCTACGCAAGATTTTGGAGAGGAGTTTGATGATTTGTATCACGAAGATGGCGAGCATGCAAACCTGCCCGATATATTTTATTCGTACTACGAGTCTATTTCAGACACAATAATATATGATCACTTTGGAATACTATCATTTCAGGTGAAACAAACTAACAATAAAGGTGGTGATGTATCGCACGAGAGTGTGAGAAACTATGTGATAGATCTAGAAAGTGGGCAATTGATAGATGAGGATGATATCTTTATGGCGGGCTATGATGTGGCCTTGCGACCAATAATTCAAAATGGACTGATGCAGCTCAGGGGCGTTAAATCTATCGACGATCTTGAGGATTTGGGCTATTTTGGGGTTGATGAAATTATCCCGAACAACAATTTGCTGCTTACGGCCGACGGAATTATTTTTACATTCAATAAGGGTGAGTATTCGGCCTATCAGTTGCCGGCATCCGAGGTGATGATTCCTTATTCGCACGTCAGATCTATTTTGAGAGATAGCTTTACTGCCAAAAAACTAATGAAACAGTAATGAAAATTATAGAAAAATATTTTACATCTTTGACGCCCGTTCAGAAGGAGCAGTTTGAAAAGCTGTTTGACCTATATGTGGACTGGAACTCGAAGATTAATGTCATTTCAAGAAAGGATATTGATAATCTTTACATTCACCATGTGCTTCATTCGCTTGCAATTGCCAAGTTTATTGGCTTCAAGAGCGGCAGCACGGTGATAGATGTGGGCACGGGTGGTGGCTTCCCGGGTGTTCCGCTGGCAATATTTTTTCCTGAAGTTCAATTTGTTATGCTTGATAGCATTGGCAAAAAAGTGAGGGTGGCTCAAGAGGTTTCTACGGCTGTGGGCTTGCAGAATGTGGAGTTTGTTCATTCTAGAATGGAAGATGAAAAGCGCAAATTCGATTTCGTGGTGAGTCGTGCAGTAATGCAACTGCCGGAGCTGGAGAAGAGAATCAGAAAAAACGTTTCAAAGAAACAACAAAACGCCTTGCCCAATGGCTTGATTTGTTTGAAAGGTGGCGATTTGGCAATGGAACTTGCACCATTTAAAAATAAAGTGGAAGAGTTTTCGCTGGACAAATACTTTGACGAGCCCTTTTTTGATACAAAGAAGTTGGTGTATTTGCCAATTTAATAGCGTAAGCTTATTAGGCTTACGGTTATGCATAATTATGAGCCTGTGCATCTTAATGGTGCACTAATGATTTCCTAATAAAAAATAAAAACTAATGCACGAACAAAATCATCGTTCCGGATTTGTAAATATAGTGGGCAACCCAAACGTGGGAAAGTCAACATTGATGAATAAGCTTGTTGGCGAAAAATTGTCTATCATCACGGCCAAGTCTCAAACAACGAGGCATCGCATCATTGGCATTGTTAATACGCCCGAGTATCAGATAGTGTATTCGGATACACCCGGTGTGTTGCGTCCCAATTATAAACTGCAACAACAAATGTTGTCGTTTTCATTATCTGCCCTTGAGGATGCTGACGTGTTGCTGTATGTGACCGACGTGGTGGAAACTATTGATAAGAACGATGAGTTTTTGGACAAAGTGAGTCGCCTTAATATTCCCGTTTTGCTTCTGATAAATAAGATTGACGAAACCAAGCAGGAGGATTTGATAAAGCTTGTGGAGAAGTGGAGCGAAAGATTGCCAAAGGCAGAGATTTTTCCCATTTCGGCACTAAACAACTTTGGTGTGGATGTGATTCAGAAACGAATATTGGAGCTATTGCCTCAGTCGCCTCCATATTTTGAGAAAGATGCACTGACCGACAAGCCTGCACGGTTTTTTGTGAATGAGATTATTCGCGAGAAGGCTTTGGAGATTTATCAAAAGGAGGTGCCATACTCTATAGAGGTGATGGTGGAGGAGTTTAAAGAAGAGGCCGACATCATTCGCATTCGTGCCATCATCATGGTGGAGCGAGATACGCAAAAGGGTATCGTGATTGGACATAAAGGGGAGTCGCTAAAGAGGCTTGGAACAATGGCAAGAAAGGATATTGAGCTATTCTTTGAAAAGAAGGTGTTTCTTCAATTATATGTGAAGGTGGAGAAGGATTGGCGCAATAGAGACAACTTGCTAAAATCATTTGGGTATAAATTAGATTAATTAATTGCTGTGAAGCAAAAAACTGGTAATAACGAAAAAATAAACCCCGGAGGGAATAAAAAATATGAGAAACTTAGTAGCCATAGTGGGACGTCCTAATGTAGGGAAGTCTATGTTGTTTAATAGATTAACGCAGAGCCGTCAGGCAATTGTTACAGATATATCGGGAACCACTCGCGATAGAATGTATGGAAAAGTGAATTGGAGTGGTCAAGACTTTTCGCTGATTGATACGGGCGGCTGGATTGTTAACTCGGACGATGTGATGGAGGATGAAATCAATAAGCAGGTAATGATTGCTATTGAAGAGGCCGATGTTATCTTGTTTGTGGTGGATGTGATGGAGGGGCTTACCGACCTTGATAAGGCAGTGGCTCATTTGTTGCGACAATCAAATAAAGATGTGATTGTGGTGGCCAATAAGGCCGACAATCATAGTATAGGCTTTCAGGCTGCTGAGTTCTATTCTATTGGCTTGGGCGATCCGTTTACGGTTTCGGCGGTGAATGGTGCAGGCACGGGCGATTTGCTTGATAAGGTGATATCAATGTTCAAAAATGATGGCGAAGAGGAAGAGCTTGCCGACATTCCTAAGTTTTCTATTGTGGGCCGACCCAATGCCGGGAAGTCTTCATTGGTGAATGCTCTTATTGGTGAAGAGAGAAACATTGTAACGGATATTGCAGGTACCACACGCGATTCTATTCATACCAGATACAATAAGTTTGGTATGGACTTCTACCTTGTTGACACGGCAGGTATTCGCAAAAAGGGTAAGGTACAGGAGGATTTAGAGTATTTCTCTGTTATTCGTTCTATCCGCTCTATTGAGGAGTCGGACGTGTGTATTTTGATTATTGATGCCGAGCGTGGTGTGGAGAGTCAGGATTTGAATATTTTTTCGCTGATTCAGAAAAACCGTAAGGGTCTAGTTGTGTTGGTTAATAAATGGGATGCCGTGGATGGTAAGGATACAAACCTTATCAGAGACTTTGAAAAGATAATTCGCGAGCGTTTTGCACCGTTTACCGATTTCCCAATTGTATTTGGTTCTGCAATCACCAAGCAGCGTATCCTAAAGGTTATGGACTTGGCCAAAGAGGTATATCACAACAGAAAACAGCGTATTGCAACCAATAAGCTCAATGAGGTGATGCTGCCAATTATTGCCAAAACGCCTCCGCCTGCTAATAAGGGTAAATATATTAAGGTGAAGTATGTGACTCAATTGCCAAATACGCAGATTCCTTCTTTTGTGTTTTTCTGCAACCTGCCTCAGTGGGTGAAAGAGCCTTATAAGAGATTTGTGGAGAATCGTATGCGTGAGAATTGGGAATTTAGAGGTACTCCTATAAATATCTTTTTCAGAGAGAAGTAGTTTCTGAATTGGATACTGAATATAAATGAAAAAACAGATCACTTAGTGTTAGTGGTCTGTTTTTTTGTTGTTTAATATTGAGTGACAGTTTTGCCAGCTCCTAAATATTACTGAAGGGTATGTTTTTGGATTCGCATATCTCTATAAGCTTTGTTTTCACTCTCTTGAGGTCATTGTATTTCAAGTTGCCCAAGTCTAGCTTATAGTTGGTGGGGCTTGATGTGAGGGTGATATAGCTAATGCCTATTCCCACGCTTGTTACGTTTTCCCACGTTATGGATCCGTTTATTTTTTGATTTGGCAGGGTGATGTCAATTTCATCATTATCTATAAGAATTGTGGTGGCTTTTTGCCAAACAGTTGCGCTAAGTATTCGCAAAACTCCTATAAGTAGCCCGGCAAGACCTGCGTAAAATACAAATCCATACTTATTGGCTATAACCTGTAAAACGATAATAGCCAGGGTGCCGATGGACATATAAATGCCTGAAATGAGAGAAATTATTTTTTCCTTTTTCGGTAGCATATATATTATTCTTAATTCTTCCATAATAATTTTGTTGTTAAACTGTTAATTATCAATTAAAGTTGTTGCTTATCTCACAAAAATACAACCTTTATATTGATTTTATCTAAATAAACGAGAAAAGTAGCTGAAATAACAAAAAATATTCGTTAATTTGTAAATGAATTGTATTGAATCATGTAAACTTAATTGAAATATTTAGGTTTAAATGATATAGAGATACATAGATAGTGATATTAATAAAATCCCATCATGTTGACTGGGATATAAAATACGAAGGGTGAACCGATGAACAGCAACAATCTTGAAAATGAGAAACTCCCCATTGACCAGGGAGAGGGTACAGAGGAAACTTTAAACGAGCTTCCCGTAGAAAAAATAACGTCAGGCCAAACTGAAGAAGTGGAAGAGCAGAAGGCTCAGGCAGAAGAACATGTAACGTCAGCTACAGAAGAAAGCGATGCTACGCCTACTAATGACAGTGAAATCGATTATCATCTTGAAGATGCGGAAGACTCGGAAGAGGAGGAAACGGAAGAAGATATAGACGAAAACAGCGTTGGTGAGGATGATGGCAGCGAGGTATTGTCGCTTGATGATATTGTGCAAAAACTGCGTGACTTGTTCGCTTCTGATAATCCACAACGAAGAGATATTGATGAGGCTAAGAATCATTTCTATCGTTCGTTGCGCAATGAGACTGATACTCAAAAGAAAGCATTTCTTGAAGCTGGAGGTGAATCTATCGACTTTGTAATGAATGAGGGTGAGCTATATACCGAGGGTAAAGAGCTTATTCAAAAAATCAAAGAAAAACGTGCTGAGATAATTGCCCGTGAAGATGCTGAGAAAGAAAAGAATGTTGCAAAAAAACTAGCTATTATTGAGCAGGTTAAGCAATTGTCGGAAACTCAGGTTCACGAGGACTTTAATAAAACATATCAGGAGTTTCGCAACTTGCAACAAAAGTGGAGCGAGATTAAGCTGATTCCTCAGGCTAAGGTTAATGAGCTTTGGAAAGAATATCAACGATATGTTGAGAAGTTTTATGACTTGGTTCGTATCAACAATGAGTTCAGAGAATATGATTTTAAGAAGAACCTTGAGTTGAAAATTGAGCTGTGTGTGGCTGCCGAAAAGCTGGATGATGAGGAGGATGTGGTTTCTGCATTTTATCAATTGCAAAACTTGCATCAGGAGTGGCGTGACATAGGTCCTGTATCTCGTAGAGATAGAGAGGCAATATGGGAAAGATTTAAGGCTGCTTCTACATTAATAAATAAGAAATATCAAACTCACTTTGAGTCATTAAAGGGAAAAGAGGAAGATAACCTTGAGGCCAAAAAGGCGCTTTGTGAGAAACTTGAAGCTATTGATTATTCAAAATTAAACTCTATCAAGGACTGGAACAAGAAGGTGAAAGAGGTATTGGATATTCAAAAGCAATGGAGAGGCATTGGTTATGTTCCAAAAAAATGGAACACTAAGATATATGAGCGTTATCGCGCTGCATGTGATTTCTTCTTTAGAAACAAAAATGATTTCTACAAATCACTGCATGGTGAGATGGAAGAGAACTTGAAGAAGAGAATTGCACTATGTGAGCGTGCTGAAGAGCTAAAGGATAGCACCGACTGGAGAAAGACTACTCAGGATATGATTGCTATTCAAAAAGAGTGGAAGGCAATTGGTATTGTTCCTCGCAAATATGTTGACAGTACATGGAAACGATTCATTGCTGCTTGTGACTATTTCTTTGAACAAAAGAAATTGAATACTTCTTCACAGCGTGATGAGGAGACTAAAAACCTTGAACTGAAAAAGGCTGTAGTTGAGAAAATCAATTCACTTGATGCTTCTCTTGCTGCCGAAGAGGTGTTGCCAATGCTAAGAGAGCTAATGGATGAGTGGTATGCAATTGGGCATGTTCCATTTAAAGTTAAAGATAGGGTTTACAAAGAGTTTTATGAAGCAACTGAGGCTCAGTTTGACAGATTGAATATTGGTAAGTCTGAAAGAGCTCTTGACAGCTTCAAGTCTAACATTTCGGATATGGCTAAGTCGGATAATGCGAAAGGGCAGTTGATGCGCGAGCGTGAAAGACTGATGCGCCAGTTTGACCGAATGAAGAGTGAGTTGCAAACATATGAGAATAATATTGGATTCTTGTCGGTATCGTCTAAGAAAGGTAATAGCTTGATTGATAATATGAATCAAAAGGTTACTAAGATTAAAGCTGATATTGAACTGATAGTTAAGAAAATTGATACAATCGATAAGGAGCTTGCATAGTTCTGTTGGTTGGATAATGATATTGAAAAAGAGGGTGGATCACAATGTGATTCACCCTCTTTTCATTCATAATCTTATCGTGGCTTAATTATAAGTATTCAATCATTGGATTCTCGTTCTATATTTTGGCGCAGCTTTTATTGTGTTTGTAAGCTATTATTTATTTGTCCTTTTCGTTAAACAACAAATCACGCTTAGCATTCTTTTTGTAGTATTTGCACCATTCACTCAATCCGCATATTTCGCATTTTGGCTTGCGTGCCACGCATATATATCTGCCATGAAGAATGAGCCAGTGATGCGCCTTGGACAAAAGATGTTCGGGAATGTATTTCACCAATTCTTTCTCTGTTTCCAGTGGAGTCTTTGAGTTGTTGGTTAGTCCAATCCTGTTGGCTACTCTAAACACGTGTGTGTCAACTGCCATTGCCGGTTTGTCAAATGCAACAGACAGAATAACATTTGCCGTTTTGCGGCCCACACCCGGAATGGTTATCAATTCTTCGAAAGTGTCGGGAACTTCGCCCTGATATTCGTTTACCAGCTTTTGTGCCATTCCCACCAGGCTCTTTGCTTTATTGTTGGGGTAGGAGCACGATTTGATATATTCAAATATCTCTTCCTGCGACGACTCGGCCATTACCTCCGCTGTGGGAAAATCATAAAAGAGATTTGGCGTGATTTGGTTCACTCTCTTGTCGGTGCATTGTGCCGAAAGGATAACTGCCACCAGCAGTTGATAGTTGTCTTTATAATCCAGCTCTGTTTCAGATGACTGAGCATTCTGTTCAAACCATCCTATTACATTATTATATCGTTCTTTCTTAGTCATTTTAGTAGTTGTATTTCTTTAGTCCGCTTATTTCCTCATCACTGCTTAATTTGAAATAGGCTTCTCCTATGTTGTCAATTATATCTGAAGCCATAAAGCTTAGTGGATGTATTTTGTGTGAGGTTATATTTGCCGTTAAGCCATGCAAATATACTCCTATTTTGGCTGCTTGCAAAGGGGGGTATCCCTGAGCTATTAGTGATGTGATAATTCCCGTTAGCACATCTCCGCTGCCTGCTGTAGCCAATGCCGGTGTGCCACTGCTGTTTACATATATTTCATCAGGGGTTATAATCAAAGTGTATGCTCCTTTGATAATTACTATTATATTATGCTTTTTTGCTAGGGCGATGGTTTTGTCTATTTTTTCAAAGTCATCATCCCAGGTTTCTATCAGCCTTGATAGTTCTTTGGGGTGGGGTGTCAGTATTGTGTGGTGGGGTAGGAGCTTCAGCAACTCATTATTTTGTGAGATGATGTTTATAGCATCTGCATCAATCACCAGCGGAGTTTTGTTTTTAGCCAAAAAATGTGCTAGTGCTTTTGCGGTATTATCACTTGTGCCCATTCCCACGCCAATGCCAATTGCATCGGGTTTTATGTTGAAACTTATATTGGTAATTTCCGTAGGAGCATTATCTTCTATTACCATCAATTCGTGTATGCTTGCCTGCAGTGCCGATGTTCCGCATTGTGGAACGTATGCAGTGGCTAGCCCACACCCGGTTTTGAGTGCTGCTTTTGATGCCAGAGCCACAGACCCAATTTTTCCTATGCTGCCCCCAATTATAAGGCTGTGTCCTTGTGTGCCTTTGTGTGAAAACATTCCCAATGGCTTTATTAAGCCAGCGATGTCTTGCTTGGTGATGAAATATTGATTTGCATCGGCTTCCTCTATTGCTTTTTCACTGAGTCCAAAATTAAGAATGGATATATCACCTGTAAATTTGTGATTATCGGGCAAGAAAAGCGCAAGCTTTGGGATTTGTAGTGTGGTTGTTTCATCTGCCTCCACTGCAAAGTCTGTTTTCTTGTCCATCATCATTCCGCTGGGGATGTCGAT
This sequence comes from uncultured Proteiniphilum sp., assembly GCA_964607405.1. Lineage (GTDB taxonomy): Bacteria > Bacteroidota > Bacteroidia > Bacteroidales > Dysgonomonadaceae > Petrimonas. Next base: position 55,870 of record CAZSKF010000002.1, read on the forward strand.
ACTGATTGTGTGAGTATTGCTTTGATTAATTGCTTCTATTACTTGCCTTGCAATTCCTTTAATGTCTCTATTGATTCCTGTGCCAAATATTGCATCTATTATTATCTTGGCATCATCAAATTGGGGAAGTTGTGCGGTCGATGTTATAATTTCTATATGTACATTTTCTTTTTTGGCTTTGTTGTAGTAATACTGAAAATCGGGCGAATAGTTTGTGCTATATTCCACAATATATACTTTGACGGATGCTCCTGTACGGTGCAAACTGATAGCTAGCGCCATACCGTCTCCACCATTATTGCCCACACCACATATCACACTCACGGGTATTTGATATTCCATGTGTGTATTTAAAAACCACCAATAGATGGCATCTTTGGCCATGTGCATGAGTTCTTGCGAGCTTATATTTGAGTGGGTTAATGTTTTAGAATCAATTTCCCTGATTTGCTGTGCGGATAGTATCTTCATATTGCTTGATTTATAGATGTAAAGTTAATGATTTTTCTCTGGGTATAATAAAAAAAGACATCCAGAAGTTGTCTGAATGTCTTTTGTAATGTTTGGTGCGCAGGATGAGACTCGAACTCACACACCGTTTCCGGCACTACCACCTCAAAGTAGCGTGTATACCAATTTCACCACCTGCGCTCCTTGTTTTTTAGTGGGTGCAAAGTTAATTAGTTTTTCTGTTTATTACAACAAAATATCAAAAAAACCTTGTCTCAATCCAAGGTTGGATGAAACAAGGTTTTAAAGTTTTAAATCTATACTTGACGATTAGTCTAGTTTGTTTTATACTCGTAATTTATTTTTTTCAATTCTTCGTTGGCCTCAGTGATTTTGTCTTTAAGGCTTTCTTTGTAATTGTGTAATTTGTCTTGCATTTCGTCATCACCTGTAGCTATCATTTGCAATGCCAGGATAGCTGCATTTAGTGATCCGTTGATTCCTACTGTTGCCACGGGAATTCCGGGAGGCATTTGCACTATTGCCAAAAGGGCATCCATACCATCAAGTGAAGCTTTGATAGGCACACCAATAACGGGTAGGGTAGTCATTGATGCAATCACACCCGGAAGATGAGCTGCCATACCTGCTGCTGCAATAATTACTTTTATACCTCTGTCCTTTGCATTTTTTGCAAATTCCTCAACAGCCTCAGGTGTGCGATGAGCTGAAAGCGCATTTATTTCGAAAGGAACCTTCATTTCGTTCAATAGTTGAGCAGCTTTTTCCATCACCGGCAAGTCGGATGTGCTACCCATAATAATACTTACGATTGGTTTCATATAAATATTTAGTTGTGATTTATAAAAAAAATGAGAGTTATCCGTTTTAGAATAACTCTCATGGCTTTGTCTTTTAATTATTACTGACCAATTTCGGCCTTATACTCGTCACTAGAAAGAAGGGTATCTAGTTCGCTTGCATCTTTGATTGCAACTTTGATAATCCATCCTTTTCCGTATGGGTCTTCGTTCACAAGTTCTGGTGCATCTTCAAGTTCTTCATTCACTTCAAGCACTTCTGCCGATACTGGTATTACCAAATCAGATACTGTTTTAACTGCTTCGATACTTCCAAAAATCTCACCTGCGTCAAGAGTTTCTCCTTCAGAATCAACGTCAACAAATACAATCTCTCCTAGTTCGCTTTGAGCAAAGTCTGAAATACCAATGTATGCTTCGTCACCTTCTACTCTGATCCACTCATGATCCTTTGAGTACTTTAAATTTTCTGGGAAATTCATAGAATCTAATTTTTAATTTAATGGTTTGTATTAATATCTTTTCTGTCGTAAAAGTAACATTATTTTCTTATGTGGCAAAATCTTTTATGCTCCAATCCAAACAAACACAAAAGAAATGGTGAATCCTAGAAGGAAGCCTCCCAGCACTTGCAGCGGGGTGTGTCTTTTGAGGATGAGCCTTGATGTGCCCACTAATCCTGCCAATATAAATAATGATATAAGCAGTAAATTGGGGTTTGTTCTTTCTATAAAATAACTAACGGCCATTACGCCACCCAGCAAGCCACCCACGCCAAACATGTGTGCGCTGATTTTCCACCACATGGTGATGAATATTGCTACCAGTATTACCACAACGGAAGATGCTGTGAGCATTAAGAACCAGCCGGGCATTCCCATCCTTGAGTAGTATATAATCATCAGATTGTATGATATCAATACTATTAGATAGGGTATAAATCTTTCTTTTCTAACTTTTAAAGAGAGGTCTGATATTATTTTTAATTTGTAAACTACAAATATGAATATTGCCGGCACTACAAATGAAAATATTGCGACAGGTGCCATCACTTTCCAATAATGACTGATATAAGTATATCTAAAATATGGAGTATATACAAACAAAAGCATAATGCTGTATATAGGCATAAATAGTGGTTGGAAAACTGATGATATGAGAGATGATAATGAGTTTGCTATTTGCTTCATTTATTCTTTTAATTATTGAAACAGACAAAGTTAAACTTTTTTTCTCAAACGAGCCACAGGAATGTTGAGGTGTTCTCTATATTTGGCTACTGTGCGACGGGCTATTACATAGCCTTTTTCGTTGAGCAGAGCAGTGAGTTTTTCGTCTGTAAGAGGTTTTTGCGAATCTTCAGATTCTACTATTTGCTTTAATACATATTTAATTTTGCGTGTCGAAACATCTTCGCCTGTTTCGTTTTGCATTGCTTCTGAGAAGAAAAACTTAAGGGGATAAATGCCCCCGTTTGTTTGTACATACTTGCTGTTGCTCACTCTGGATACAGTAGATATATCAAGCCCTGTCTTTTCGGCAATATTCTTCATAATCATGGGCTTGAGCATGGTTTCATCTTCAGTAATGAAGAAGTCATACTGCATACTGATTATAGCTTCCATTGTTTTATAAAGCGTGTCTTGCCTTTGCTTTACTGATTGTATAAACCATTTTGCCGAATCCATTTTTTGTTTCATAAACATCAGCGCCTGTTTTTTATCAGCGCTCATGCCGTCTTTGTTTTCTGAATAGGCTTGCATCATTTCTGAGAAATCTTTGCTTACTACCAGTTGTGGAAAATCTCTGTTGTTGAGCGACATAGATATCTCACCATTATAAACTTCAACAATAAAATCGGGAGTAATATTGCTCATATGTGTCTCTACTGTATCGCCAAAGGTATTGCCCGGCTTTGGGTTTAGTGATGTTATTTCTGAAATGGCTTCGCGCAATTCTTCACGAGACACCTCAAGCAAAAGCTCTAGTTTATCGTAATGTTTTCTTGAAAACTCATAAAAGTAATTTGTTACAATATTGATGGCTAGTTTATTTTTGTCACTCTCAGGATTTCTTTCTAATTGCAGTTTTAGGCATTCTTGCAAATTTGCTGCTCCCACACCTGCCGGATCCAAGTCTTTAATGATTTCAAGTATAGAATCAAGTTTTATTATGCCTACATCAATGTTTTGTTGAAACAGCAAGTCGTCGGATATTGATTGCAAACTACGTTTTAGATAACCGTTCTCGTCGAGGTTTCCAATGATATATTCTGCTATTTTGAAATCATCATCGTCTAGTTCGCGAAGACTTATCTGATCCATCAAAAAGTTGTTTAAGCTTGTATCGCTTGCAAATGTTGCCTCTATAAAGTCTGATTGACTTTTATTCTCCCATCTGTTAAGTTGGTATTGCGGAACGTCGTCTTCCGAAAAATAATCACCCATCATTAGTTCCTCCTGACTGATATTCTCTCTTTCGTCGGGAGTATTAATGTCTTCGTCTTTAGCTAATATATTACTCTCGTCAAGAGCAGGATTCTCCTCCAACTCATGTTTCACCCTCTCTTCAAGCTCTACTGAATTTAATTCAATGAGCTTTATCACCTGCATTTGCAAAGGAGATAATTTTTGGGTTTGTTTGAGTTCCTGATGTTGTCGTAAAGCCATTATATTTTGATGTTATATATTGTTATTTGAAAGCAAAGATAACTAATTTCCTCTTTTATGTGTGATAATGTGTGCAATTTTGCATCCACACAGGCACTCATCTATATCCTTTTCATTTGCTTTTGTAATTGGAATTTAAACTCAAAACGATTACTTTTGTTTATACAAATATAAATTATTACTAAGAGTCTGTTTGAATTTTGAACGAAGAGTGCAAATAGATTCAAAAACTATTTTAAAACAAATGAATAGACTTATTTTTACACTCATTCTTTTATGCAGCATGTGTTCAGCTCCTATGTTTTCCCAATCTGTTAAGTCGGTGGTGCCCTTGAGCGGCAATGCGTATGTTACTACAAATTATCGTGGTGCAATGATTGGAGATCAGGGATTAGTAAGATGGACAAATGAAAAAGATGAAATCTCAACTTACGTTTATTTCCATCAACTACAAAATGCTGTGTTGTATATTAAAGGTAGTGCAGATGATGCATCTAAAGTGCTAGTGAAATTTAATAATGAAAGCAATGAGATTGATATCACAGCAGGAGAATTTGAAATTAAGGTTGGCGAATATCAGATTTCTAAAGCAGGGTATCAACCCATCACACTTAAGGGAATAAGTAAACAGGGTAGGGAGTTTGCCAAAGTGAATAGCTTTGTTTTGAAAACAGATGATAAGC
>CAZSKF010000002.1:60592-63930 GCA_964607405.1 uncultured Proteiniphilum sp.
CAGGGTAGGGAGTTTGCCAAAGTGAATAGCTTTGTTTTGAAAACAGATGATAAGCTTACTTATGTTGGAGATTTTTCTCATTATTGGGGACGACGTGGACCTTCCGTGCACATCAAATATAATTTGCCTGAAGAGGATGTGGAGTGGTTTTATAATGAAGTGACCGTGCCCGAGGGTAATGATGTTATAGGCAGTTATTATATGTCTAATGGCTTTGGCGAAGGATATTTTGGTATTCAATGTAACTCTGAAAGTGAACGACGTATTCTCTTTTCGGTGTGGAGCCCTTTTGATACACAAGATCCAAAGTTGATTCCTGATCATCAGAAAATAAAAATGTTGCGTCGTGGCGAAGGTGTTCATATTGGCGAATTTGGCAATGAGGGATCGGGTGGTCAGAGCTTTTTAAGATATGATTGGGCAGCAGGAAATACTTACAAGTTTTTGACGCAGATCAAACCTGATGGTAATGGGAATACTATATACACAGCTTACTTTTTTGCTACGGATGAAAATCGCTGGAGACTAATTGCCAGCTTTTTGCGTCCAGAAACTGATACTCATTACAAAGGGGCACACTCGTTTCTCGAAAACTTCTCACCATCTCAGGGATATTTGACTCGTCGTGTTCTTTTTGGTAATCAATGGAGCAGAACAGTGGCAGGTGAGTGGGTGGAGTCAACACAGGCTACATTTACATATGATAATACAGCCCATCAAAAAGCGCGTTTGGATTATCAGGGAGGGTATGAGGCTGATGTGAACTCTTTTTATCTTCAAAACTGCGGATTCTTTGATGAGTCAACAACTTATAACTCTGTTTTTGAGAGAAAGGAAAATAATAATGTACCAGTTATTAATTTTGAAGAACTGGAAAAGTTGTAAAATATGACCAACCTGAGGCTTATAGCTTTGTCTATGTCTCATAATTCTACAATTTAAACAATATTCACACTCATAGATGGTGTTATATTTTTCTTATTTCTATCTTTGTTATAGTTTTAATGTATAAAGTATCAAACTAATAAAAACAATATCACAAATGAAAAGATCTATCTATTTGATGATGGCAATGTTTGCCATGTTGGTTTTTGCTTCTTCTTGCAAACCCAAACAAAGTGCTTATAAGCAGGTTTATGAGGCTGCAAAAGAAAAAGAAATGCAACAAAACGCTTCCGAACCAACTGTAGTGAAAGATGCCAGCTCATTGCCACCGGTAGAGGTGTCGGTAAGAAAAGAAAAGGTGGAGCCCGTTTTTGCGTCTGATGCTCCTAATCTAAAAAAATATAGTGTGGTGATTGCTTCATTGAGTGTTAAGCTTAATGCTGAATCATTAAAGTCAAGAATGGAAAATGAAGGATACAACGTTATTCTTGCTGAAAACGAACAAGGTATGTATCGTGTGATTGTTGCCAGCTATGACGATAAAGGATCCGCTGCTGCAAAACGCGACGAAATTTATCAGAAGTATTCGGCTAAAGGTGGAACAGATTTCCTAAGAAAAACTTACGGAGTTCCATTTAACGACCTTTGGATTCTGGAAAGACAATACTAGGATATAACAAAGACAAAATCGAGCCGCCTAACCTTATCCGGGTTCGGCGGCTTTTTTTATATACATAAACATACAAATAATGAAAATACGTTTTCTGGGTACAGGTACTTCCACGGGCGTTCCCGAACTGGGCTGTAGTTGTGAGGTGTGCACATCTGATGATAGTCACGATAAGAGATTGAGATGCTCTGTAATTATTGAGGTTGATGACATCCGTATTCTTATAGATTGCACGCCCGATGTGAGGCAGCAACTACTCAATCAACCTTTCAGAAAAATTGATGGAGTATTAATAACTCATGAGCATTTTGACCATGTGGGTGGTGTGGAGGATATGCGTCCATTTAGCAGATTTGGAACTCTTGATGTGTATGCTGAAGCCAACGTTAATAATGCACTGAAGTTGAGAATGCCATATGTATTTAGTAACAGCCCGTTTGGATTTGTGCCTAATATAACATTAAAAACAATCGAAAACCTTTCTCCCTTTAAGATTAATGATATTGAAATCACTCCAATAAGGGTAATGCATCATAAGCTCCCTATACTTGGTTACAGAATACACAATTTTGCATATCTCACCGACCTTAAAACACTTCCTGATTCGGAATTGGAAAAACTGACCAACCTTGATGTGCTAGTCATAAGTGCACTAAGGTATGAAGAGCATATTTCACACCAAACTCTGGACGAAGCAATTGCACTGAGCAATAAAATTGGGGCTAAGCAAACATATTTTACCCATATGAGCCACCATATTGGACTGCATAAAGTGGTGAATGAGCGCTTGCCTTCAAACTGCGCGCTTGCATATGATGGTTTTGAGTTTTTTGTTTTTTAACTACAATTCATGCAGCATTTTCCCCTTTATACCATCTAATGAATAAATAGATAGTGTAAAGCAATTAAATAATAGTATATTTGTAAACTAATCATCTTCTGCATTTGTTGCAATGTGCATTAAACCAAATTGATACTACATTGTCAAAGTTTTAAGGATGATATATAAACTAAATAAAAACAAACATAATAAATAAGGGGAAACTATGAAAACTAGAAACTTAATATTAGCAGGTTTGCTTGCATTAGCTCCGATTGTTGGTTTTGCCCAAGAGTGGGATGACATTTACGCCAATCCCAAACAGCAACAAAAAGTCACAGTTAAGGCAAAAGCTAAGAAGGAAGAACCACAAAAAAAGAAGATTGTTGTGGTTGAGGGTTCTGCCCTAAATATGGAAGTTCAAGCCAATGGACGTGACATTGATGAATATAATCGTCGTGGTGATGTAGGTGAATTCGAAAATGATACCATCTACAACGATGAGCAAGAGTATCAACAATATGAATATACCGACAGAATTATTAAGTATCATGATCCTGCATCAAGTGTAAAGATTACAGGGGCCGATGAGGTTACTGTATATGTAGGCGATGATATTTATGCTGATTATTATGCTTATGACGGATGGAACTCTAATATGTATTATGGTATGGGCTGGGGCTGGAATAGCTTCTATCCTTGGTACGACCCATGGTATTACAGCTGGGGATATCCTTATTACGGATTTCATAATCACTGGCACTTTGGATGGCATTCATATTGGCATTCACCTTGGTACACTCCTTGGTATTCACCTTGGTACTCATCATGGAATTATGGATACGGAGGCTGGTATGGTGGTGGATATAATTGGGGCTATAATAATGGTTTCAATCACGGATACTACTCTGCATTGACTACTAATAGATCGGGAAGAAGCACAGGGTCATACAGAACAAGCTC
>CAZSKF010000003.1:0-59418 GCA_964607405.1 uncultured Proteiniphilum sp.
AAACGCAGTTTTGTTGCCATTTAGTAGTTCTTTTAAAATGAATAATTTTGTATTTGCGGGTGCAAAGGTAGATATTTGTTTCTGATTTTCAAAACAAATGCCTTTGAATTAAGTCTGTAGTATCTAAAATGCGACGATAATTGAATATGAAATTACATCTTAGTCTTTGTCGGTCTTTTTAAGCGACAATCTTTTTTTGCCCGAAATAGATCTTCTCAGGTTTATTAAAAATCTCTGGCTTGGGTTTGATTTTATATATGTCTCGATGTGTCGTTGACGTTTGTCTTCCAATATTTGATCGATCTCGATCAAGATGCCTGACTCTTCCACATCTCCAAACTCATCATTTATGGCAGTACCAAAAAATCTCATATATGGCGAAAGCCCCATATAGGCATTAATGAGTGGCGGAATGTTTAGCCCCATGCCTCTCACCTTTTTGTTAAGTATTTTGTAGTCTTCCTTAAATGATTTTCCTTTAAACAGCTCTTCCATCTCCTTAATGTTTGTATTGGTTATTAAGGGATCAATGGGCTGTATGAGATTGTCAGGATCGGGGAAATGTTTCAGCATAAAATATAGAATCATATTTCGTGCCTCTTTGTTGTATGTGCCATACATTGTTACTTTCCCAAAAAAGTATTTTAATGAAGAGTCAATAACAGTTAGGGCGCCTAATCCGTCCCAAAGGTTATCGAGCGCAAAAATGCCTTTTCGGCTATGTAGCGTAGATTGATATTCGAGCGTAACGAACGATCTTCCAAGCTCTACCGTGTAGGGGAGGTAGTTTTCTATGAAGTTGTCCGAAAAATTGAGCAGATGGGCCGTAGCCAGCATTGGTCTTCCATTCTCATCCAAGTCCACATTTTTACCCGTGATAAATCTGTATCCTCCCAAAATATCTTCTTTCTCAGGATCCCACACTATGAGTTGGTGATATGGGTTTTCCATTGTGTCGTATCTGTCTATGTCAGCTTCCAGTCCTGTGCCGCCTCCATAGTGCCTGAACGCAATCTCTCTCAGTCTTCCTACTTCTTTCATCAAGTTGGGAGAGTCGTGAGCGGTGAAGATGTAAATCTCGTTATCTGCTTTATTTGTTGTTCTAACTCTTTTGCCAACGGTCAATTCTCTTTTGATAAGTTGCTTGTCAACCGGATCAATTATTTTTTCCATTCTTTATCCCTTTTGTTTTGTTGGAAGTGAATAAACTATGTTCTTTATATGCTGTGCCCATTGCGCATGGGTTTTTGATTTGTCCAAAGATTGCCATTTGATAGGTTTGCCAAATGTTATTCTGAAGGTTTGCCCCTTCACTTTAAACATCTCACCGGGCAGGTATATCAGCTCAACGTTAAACTTCATGCCTAATGACTTGCGAATATTGGCAAAATTGTAAAAGAAGTTTGAGTTGTAGGCCTCAAAATGCACCGGTATGATGTCTCTTTCATACTCAATTGCTTTTGAGATAAAGCTCTTCATCCATTCCAGATCCACGATCTCTCCTTTTATCTTGCGCGAGCATAATCCTGCCGGAAAGGTTATCACTTGGTTTTCCGATTCGTATGCTTCGTTGATGGCCAAAGCAGATTTTTTGGCCTGACTTCCATATTTGTTTATAGGGACAAAGATAGACTCCAGATTTTTGATGTTTAGCAAAACATCATTTACCAGGTATCTGATTTTCCCATTATATTTCTCTCCTAATATTTTTGATAGGCATATGCCGTCAAGTCCCCCTAGCGGATGGTTTGATGCAAAAACGAATTTGCCTGTGTCGGGTATGTTTTCTTCATCTATTACTTCTATGTCCACTTTAAATTCGGTCTCTACCAGAGCTTTCATGAACTCAACTCCGTCCAGGTCTTTATTTCTTTCTATAATGCCGTTAAGATCATCTTGATGAACCACTCGCTTAAGATAATTAATGGCAAATTTGGGTATTTTATTGTAGTGTTTTCTTGCCTTTGATTTCAAAACACTATCAATATCTAGCTTATAATCAGTTTTGTTAGACATGTTTATTTTATCTTGTTAGCACAAAAGTACTAATTTATTAAAAGTAAACAATATCTAATGCTTTGAAAATTGAAAAAGTGCCATAAGAGCGGTTTGATATAAAGTCTCTGTGATCTCTGTAATCCGCTTTCTATCAGGGTTGTGTGTGGCTGTTGATAACTTTTGCTAAAAATATGTGTGGGAAAGTGGGGCGAAGTGGAATTATTTTGTAATTTTACCGTTAAATCATCCACAACCTGATATTTATGTTGCAATTTTTGGGAAATATTGAAGTAAAAGTTGATGTAAAAGGCCGCATGTTTGTGCCGGCTGTTTTTCGCAAGCAACTTCAAAATCATGAAGAGAGTTTCTTCGTGCTCAGAAAAGATGTTTTCCAAGATTGCCTACTACTATATCCCGGTTCTATATGGGAAAAAGAGATTAAGTTCTTGAGGAGTCGCCTCAATAAATGGAACAAAGAACATCAACAGATATTCAGACAATTTGTATTAGATGCCGAGCGTATAGAAATGGACGCTAGTGGCAGAATACTTATACCAAAACGATTTATGCAAATGGTTGATATAGATATGGACGTTTGCTTCCTTGGGGTTGATAATATTATCGAGTTGTGGTCAAAAGATAAGCTTGAAGAGCCTCTTCTATCTCAGGATGTTTTTTCATCAAAGATTCAGGATTTGATGGATGAAATGAGAGGACAAAACAAATAAAAATTTATGGCAAATATGTATCATATACCCGCACTACTTAGTGAGTCTCTGGATGGATTAAATATTAATCCTGATGGAGTTTATGTTGACGTTACCTTTGGCGGTGGAGGTCACTCCAGAGAGATTCTCAACAGATTAAGCAGCAAGGGCCGGCTTTTTGCATTTGATCAGGATATGGATGCAAGCAAAAATATTATCGACGATGAGAGATTTATCTTTGTGAGGAGCAATTTTAGATATCTAAAAAACTTCCTCAGATATTACAATGTTGATGCCGTGGATGGTATTCTTGCCGACCTAGGGGTTTCGTTTCATCATTTTGATAATAAAGAAAGGGGCTTTTCTTTCAGGTCGGATGCCGATTTGGATATGAGGATGAATAGTAGTGCACAAAAAACCGCTATGCATGTATTAAATGAATACTCGGAAGAGGATTTATCGAATCTGTTTTACTTGTATGGTGAGCTGCGAAATGCCCGAAGAATAGCTGCAACTATTGTATCTGAGAGGGCTAAAGCACCAATAGACACCACTACAAGGTTTGCGGATGTGATGAAGCCTTTTACCACAAAGGCAAAGGAAAATAAAACCTTAGCTCAGGCTTTTCAGGCTTTGCGCATTGAGGTAAACGATGAGCTGAAGGCTCTTGAGGAGATGCTGGAGAGTGGCAAAGAGATGCTGAAGCCTGACGGGGGACGATTTTGTGTTATCTCTTATCATTCGCTGGAGGATAGATTGGTGAAAAACTATTTTAGAACCGGCAATTTTGAGGGAGAGGTGCATAAGGATTTCTATGGAAACGTGGAGACGCCATTTGAGATAATAAACAGAAAAGTGATTGTGCCGTCTGATGACGAGCAGGCTCAAAATCCCAGATCACGAAGTGCCAAGCTGCGAGTTGTGGAGAGAAAACAAGATTAAATCATGATTAATTAAGTGTTGTATGAATTTTAGTAGTATCAGAAAGTCATTTGTTCATGTTTTTGGGGGAAATATTCTCACAGAGGACTTCTTTGCTAGAAATTTGACATTTATAATGGTCTTGGTAGTTGTGATGATCATGTTTATTAGTCAGAGATACACAGTGCTAAGACGAATATCAGAGATGGAGCGACTGAAAGTGGAGCTTAAAGATGCAAAATTTGAATCTCTTAATATTTCATCAGATTTAACTGAGATAAGCAGAAGAAGCCAGATAGAAAAAATGGTGGAACGTGCTGGTTTGGATATTGAAGCTACTAATGAGCCGGTTTATATAATTCATAAAGGAAGAAGATAGATATGAGTGATAATGTAGATGGCAAAAGAAATGATATTCTGACTAAGTATGGCTTTATAATAGCCGCACTATTAGTTTTTGGAGTTGCTATTATTGCTACTGCAGGAAAAGTTGTATTTACGTCGGAAGGGAAAAAGTGGAGAGAGGTAGGTAGAAACAAAACCATCATTACGGATAGGATAATTCTACCCAAGCGTGGCAATATTTTTACTCACGATGGCAAGATATTGGCTACAAGCGAACCCCTCTACGGAATTTATATGGATTTTAAAGCCGAGGGTATTGTAAAAGATACATTATATAAATATGTAGATGAGCTGTCGGCTAATTTGGCAAAGAAGTTTCCTGACAAAAGTGCTGCTCAATATAAGAACGTAATATTGGCTGGATGGAAACAACATGAGCTTGAAGAGCGACTTAAAGAAGAAAATAGAGTAAACGGCACTAATAAGAAGGTGCAAATAAAATCTAGATATGTTCGCATCATTCGTCCCGATATTTCATATGTGGACTTGAAGGAAATACGTAAATTTCCTTTTTTCAATCTCACTTCAAACAAAAATGGATTGATAGCCGAGGAGAAAAATTCGCGCAAACGACCATTTGGTAATTTGGCCAACAGAACTGTAGGTAATGTATATAAGGATCTGAGCAAAGGAGGAGCTAGTGGCATTGAGCTTAAATATGACTCATTGCTGCGTGGTGTGGAGGGCGTTAAGAGCAGACAAAGGATAGAAGGCAAGTGGATGGATATTGAAGAAGTGGCCGCAAAGGATGGTTATGATATTATCACCACTATAGATGCTGATATACAGGATATCACGGAGAGATCACTTCGCGATATGCTTATGCACACTTCAGCAGAGTCGGGCACTGCTATAATAATGGAAACCAAAACTGGCGAAATAAAGGGTATTGCCAATTTGGACCGACTGCCCGGTGGTACTTATGCAGAGGGAAACCCAAATGCTTTTTCATATATGAACGAGCCGGGATCAACGTTCAAAACAATCACTGTGATGGTTGCTTTGGATGATGGTGTGATAAACCCTACAGATTCGTTTCACGTTGGAACGGGGTTATATCAATATAAAAACAGATGGGTGCGAGACCACTATTGGCAAAGAGGGCAGGATAGGGGTTATCTGACTGTGAAAGAGGGAATGGAGGTTTCTTCTAATATAGTGATGAGCAAAATCGTATTGAAAGGATATGAGGATAATCCTGATAAGTTTATCAAGGGTATTGACCGAATTGGAATTAGGAAGCAACTTGAATGGGATGTGCCTTTGAGTGGTATTGAGGGTACTTCTTCTATCAGATTTCCTAATGATAAGGATAATCCTTGGTCTAAAACTACACTTCCGTGGATGTCCTTTGGATATGAATCCAGAATACCGCCTATATATTTACTGATGTTTTATAATGGTATTGCAAACAATGGTAAGATGATAAAGCCTTTTATTGCCAAGTCATTATTAAAAGATGGACGCGTGGTGGAAAATTATCAGGCTGAAGTGATTAATAAAAAGATGTGTAAAGAATCTACTTTAGAGCAGATTCAGGATATGCTGGTTGGCGTTGTAGAAGATGGAACTGCTAAAGTGGTGGGGTCCGATTTCTTTCAAATTGCCGGCAAAACAGGTACTGCGCAGATTGCTAGTGGTGGCGGATATAGTAGTCACTATGTTACTTTTTGCGGATATTTTCCGGCAGACAATCCACAATATACTTGCTTTGTTGGTATCAGAAAACCACAAGGCATCCCCTCGGGTGGTGGTCAGGCAGGTATGGTGTTTAAACATATTGCCGAACAAACATTTGTGAGACGAACTCAGCTTGATGTTAGTGAGGTAAGGGTTGACTCTCTTTTAAGCAAAAAACCTGAAATTAAGAGTGGCAATAGTAAGAGAACAAAGACTGTAGCCAACAAATTGAATTTGAAAGGCGATTTTTCTTCTCGTCACGATTGGATTTCTGTAAAACTGGATAGTATTTCTTATCAGTCTGATGAAATAGTGATTGAGGAGGGACTAGTGCCAAGAGTAGTTGGAATGGGCGCCAGGGATGCTCTGTATATTTTGGAGCAATCGGGGCTAAAAGTCAATATTGTCGGTTCGGGCAAGGTTGTATCTCAGTCTATTCCTGCAGGAGAGAAGAATGCTAAAGGCAAAACAATTAGATTAACATTGCGATAATAAAATAAAGTATATGAAGCTTAGTAAATTATTGGAGAAGTGTAACGTAGTTAAAGTTCATGGCGACGTTGATATCGATATAACGAGTATAACTTCCGATTCGAGAAGTGTAACGACTGGTTCGCTTTTTGTTGCGGTTGAAGGAATCAGTACTGATGGACATGACTATATTGGCAAAGCTATTGAACAGGATGTTTCGGTAGTTGTGTATGACAAGCCTATGTTTGAAGAGTATTTTACCAGGGTTACTTATGTGCAAGTAGAGGATTCTGCTGTTGCTCTTTCTCAGATAGCATCTGCATGGTTTGATAATCCTTCTGAGAGTATAAAGCTAATAGGTGTGACCGGAACAAACGGCAAGACTACAATTGCTACTCTTCTATATGATTTATTTAGAGAGCTTGGATATGCAGTAGGGCTGTTGTCAACTGTGGCAAATTATATTAACGGCGAAAAGCATGCCACTACTCATACTACACTAGATCCAATTTCTATAAACTCATATCTGCGTAGGATGATTGATGCCGGTTGTGAATACGCTTTTATGGAGGTTAGTTCGCATGCTATTCATCAAAAACGTACTTATGGATTGTCGTTTGCAGGTGGTGTTTTCACAAACCTAACTCAAGATCATTTGGACTATCATAAGAATATGCAAGAATATCGTGATGTTAAGAAGTCATTTTTTGATTCGTTGTCTCCGTCGGCTTTTGCGCTCACTAATGCAGATGATAAGAATGGCGACTTTATGCTTCAAAATACTAAGGCCACAAAAAAATATTATTCAATAAAAGGATTGGCTGATTTTAAGGCTCGTATTTTTGATAAACACTTTGAAGGTACGGATATTGAAATAAACAAAAACGAACTTGTGGTTCAGTTTGTAGGCGATTTTAATATTTATAATATACTGGCAGTTTATGGCGCTGCCATATTATTGGGTCAGGAAGAGAAAGAGGTGTTGAGAATATTATCAATGCTTAAGCCTGTTTCGGGCAGATTTGAAACTATCAGATCTTCTAATAATATCACAGCTATTATAGATTATGCACACACTCCTGATGCTTTGGTGAATGTGTTGTCATCGATAAAATCTGTGCTGGATAATAAAGGAGAATTGATAACTGTGGTGGGAACAGGAGGAAACAGAGATAGAACCAAACGCCCAATAATGGCGCAGGAGGCTGTGAAGATGAGCGATAAAGTGATTTTGACTTCCGATAATCCTCGTTTCGAAGAGCCCCAGGATATAATTGACGATATGGTTTCGGGATTGAGTGAAAAGCAACGATTGGCAGCTTTGAGCATCGTGGACAGACGAGAAGCTATAAAGGTGGCATGTTCGTTGGCTAAGCCTGGAGACGTTATCCTAATTGCCGGAAAAGGGCATGAAGATTATCAGGAGGTTAAAGGTGTGAGACATCACTTTGATGATAAAGAGGAAGTGCAAAAAGTTTTTGAATTATTTTAATCAGCTCAATAACTTGGTGCTATATAGTAATGTTAGATTAGACTTATGTTATATTATTTATTTCAATATTTAGACAAGATTGATTTTCCCGGTGCAGGAATTTTTCAATATGTATCTTTTAGGGCTGCTATTGCCGCAGTTGTTTCGTTGCTGTTTTCAATTATAATTGGCTCGAGAATTATCAGGAGGCTTCAAAAAATGCAAATTGGCGAAACAATCCGAGATCTTGATTTGGAGGGCCAGTACAGTAAGCGAGGCACGCCCACTATGGGAGGGTTGATTATAATTGCATCTATTTTGTTCTCAATTTTGTTGGTGGGCAAGCTAGATAATATCTATATCATTATAATGATTGTGAGTACTATTTGGCTGGGTGCACTAGGATTTGCCGACGATTATATTAAGATATTCAAGAAAGATAAAGAGGGGCTGAAAGGTAAGTTTAAAGTTATTGCTCAGGTGGGTTTAGGCCTTATCGTGGGTGTGACGATGTATTTGAGTCCTGATATTGTTTCGCGACAAAATGTGGAGGTTAGAGTGGGTAATGTTATAGAGGAGGTTCATTTTATAGAGAAAGATATTAAGACCACCAAAACAACAATTCCATTTGTGAAGAATAACAACTTTGATTATAGATCGCTAGTGTCGTGGATGGGAGATTTTGCAGATGATGCCGTATGGATTGTTTTTGTAATAGCTGTAATATTAATTGTAACAGCGGTATCTAATAGTGCTAATCTAACGGATGGACTGGATGGCCTTGCGTCGGGGTCTTCGGCAACAATTGGTGTTGCACTTGGCGTTTTGGCATATGTTTCGGGTCGTGTCGATTTTGCATCGTATCTTAATATAATGTATATACCGGGTAGTGATGAACTCTTGGTGTTTGCAGCAGCATTTGTTGGTGCCACAGTTGGATTTTTGTGGTATAATGCCTATCCGGCCCAGGTGTTTATGGGCGATACCGGTAGCTTGACATTAGGTGGATTGATTGGCGTTTTTGCAGTATTGATACATAAAGAGCTGTTGCTCCCTATTCTTTGTGGTGTGTTCTTTGTTGAAGCACTATCTGTTATTATGCAGGTTAGTTATTTCAAATACACCAAGAAGAAAACTGGTGTTGGCAGAAGGGTATTTAAGATGACTCCTTTGCATCACCACTTTCAAAAAGCGGGTAACGCAGGCATTGATGCCATTATTCAAAAACCCTTTATACCAATAACGGAGCCTAAAATTGTATCACGATTCTGGCTTATTGGAATGATATTGGCGGTACTGGCAATTGCTACATTAAAAATGAGATAAAATTCTAAAAGAACTTTTGACTATGGATGTTTCAAAGAAAGAACTAATTGTTATACTAGGCGGTGGCGAAAGTGGAGTAGGTGCTGCAATCTTGGCAAAATCGAAAGGATTTGACGTGTTTCTGTCCGATTTTGGTGAGATTAAGGACGTTTACAAAAACACTCTTTTAGAATATAATATAGACTTTGAAGAAGGTAAACATACTGAAGAGAAGATAGTTCAGGCAAAAGAAGTGATAAAGAGTCCGGGTATTTCAGACTCTGTCTCTATCATCAAGACTATAAAATCTAGAGATATACCTGTTATCTCCGAAATTGAATTTGCTGGAAGATACACAAATGCCAAAATGGTTTGTGTGACCGGAAGCAATGGTAAAACTACTACTTGCACTCTGATTTATCATATTTTGAAATCGGCAAATCTTAATGTTGGGTTGGCCGGAAATATTGGTAAAAGCTTTGCCAGACAGGTTGCTGAAAACAACTATGATTATTATGTTTTAGAAATAAGTAGTTTTCAGCTTGAGGGTATATATGATTTCAAGGCAGATATTGCTGTAATATTGAATATCACTCCTGATCATATGGATAGATATGATTATAATTTGCAGAATTATGCTGATACTAAAATGAGGATTCTGAGAAATCAAAAGATTGGAGATTCTGTGATTTATTGGATGGATGATCCTATTATCACAAAGGAGCTTGAGAAGCTTAATCCTGTATCTCACTTATATCAATTTGGATATAAAAATGAATCTAATTTAGCTGGTTTTAGTGATGGATCAAATATATTTATCCATCCTAAAGAGGAGACGTTTTCAATGGATTTAGACTTGCTTGCATTGCAAGGAATGCACAATATATATAATAGTATGGCTTCGGGTATTGTGGCTAAGCTGTTGGATGTCTCTGACGTGAATTTGCGTAAGGCTCTTGCCGATTTTAAAGGTGTACCCCACAGACTTGAGAATGTGGCTACAGTAAGAGGAGTTCTTTATATAAATGACTCAAAGGCTACCAATGTGAATTCTTGTTGGTATGCTCTGAAGAGTATGAGAAGTAAGGTTGTCTTGATTCTTGGTGGAGTGGATAAGGGTAATGATTATTCTGAGATAGAAGATCTAGTGAAGGAAAAGGTTAGAACCCTAATTTTTATGGGTAAGGATAATAGCAAGCTTTATGAGTTTTTTAACGGTAAAATAGAAGATATTGTTGATGTGGACAATATGAAAGATGCTGTGGAGATGGCGTATGCAAAAGCACAAAAAGGTGATACGGTATTATTGTCGCCCTGTTGTGCCAGTTTTGATTTGTTTGAAAACTATGAAGATCGTGGTGATCAGTTTAAAGACTGTGTTCGAAATTTATAATTGTAACATGTAGCTTATTATTAGCGAAAGGAGGAGCTTGATTTATGTTGAATAATGATTATAACGGAATAAAAGATATGGATGGTCAGACAACCTATTCTGACTCAAAAGATAGTGTGCCTTCCAAATCACATTATGCAGAGATTATAGATATTATATTTAAAGGTGATAAGGTAATATGGCTGGTCTTTGTTATTTTGTGTGTTATATCTTTGGTTGAGATTTTTAGTGCCAGTAGTACACTGGTTTACAGGATAGGCAATCATTGGGGACCGGTGCTTAAGCATTCTATGTTTTTGCTTGGTGGTTTTGCTTTGATATTGCTGATGCATAATATTCCGTATAGATATTATTCGCTGCTTACAGCCGGACTTTTATTGTCGGTTGTATTGTTGTTGCTCACAGAGAAGTTTGGAGAGACCGTGAATGGTGCCGAGAGGTGGCTTTCTATTTTTGGATTCACGATACAACCTTCAGAGTTTGCGAAACTAACCTTGATGGGAACAGTTGCATTTTTGCTGAGTAGGCATAAAGGTGAGTATGAGGGCTTGTATTTCAAATGGATGGTGGGCATAATTGTTGTTGTGACAGGTATTATAGCCATTCAGAACCTGTCAACTGCACTGTTGCTATTTACTGTCTGCTTCTTGATGATGTTTATAGGTGGAGTTAAGATATCAAGATTATTAAAACTAGTTGGAGTGGGTATCGCTTTTGGCGTGCTTGCAATTTTCTTATTGAAAGTTACACCACCGGAACTTGTAGAGAAAACAAAGATAAAACGTTTACCTACATGGCAAAGTAGATTAGCAGAATTTGGAAGTAGCAAGAGCGAAGAAGACCACGATAAAATATATGTTGTTACGGATGATAATTATCAAGTAGCTTACTCTAAAATAGCGATAGCAAATGGTGGGGTATTTGGTAAGTTTCCGGGTAATAGCAAGGCTAGAGATTTCTTGCCACAGGCCTATTCTGACTTTATATATGCAATTATAATAGAAGAAATGGGTATAATAGGAGGACTTGTTGTGCTGATATTATACGTCATTATTCTGTTTAGAGCCGGGATAATAGCTAGGAGGGTTGACAATCTGTTCCCTAAGCTTTTGGTTCTTGGTTCGGCTTTGATGTTGTCTATCCAAGCATTTATTAATATGGCAGTTGCGGTTAACTTAATACCCGTGACGGGGCAACCGCTGCCCCTGATAAGCCGAGGTGGAACATCTACATTAGTGACCTGTGCTTATTTTGGATTAATACTAAGTGCGGATAGATTTAGTAGAGAAAAGAAGAAGAGAAAGGAAGAGAAGGAACACGCACAGGAGCAGGAAAGTGCTGAAGAAAGCGTTGTTGAAGAGAATATTGAATACGAAGTTATTCAGATATAAATTGATATATAAGAAATAATATAAATGAGTATGCAGTCTAAATCTTTGAAGTTTATAATTAGTGGAGGAGGCACGGGAGGTCATATTTTCCCGGCAATTAGTATTGCAAATGCTATTAAAAACAGATGGGAGGATTCAGAAATTCTTTTTGTTGGGGCATTGGGTCGTATGGAGATGGAGAGAGTTCCTGCGGCAGGATACAAAATTGTGGGTCTTCCGGTAGCCGGATTAGACAGAAAGAATATTTTTAAGAATGTAAGTGTAATACTTAAACTGCTTAAAAGTATGCAAATGGCTCGCAAAGTGATTACGGACTTCAAGCCAAATGTGGCAATAGGTGTGGGGGGATATGCCAGCGGACCTGTATTGAGGGCTGCATCGTCAAAGGGAATTCCTACAGTGCTGCAAGAGCAAAACTCATATGCCGGTGTGACAAATAAGATACTTGCCAAAAAGGCTTCAAAGATATGTGTTGCGTACAATAATATGGAGAGGTTCTTCCCTAGCGATAAGATTGTACTAACAGGAAATCCTACCAGACAAGACCTAGTGGTGAATGACGAAAATAGATCTGCGGGTTTTGAGTTCTTTGGGCTAGATCCTAATAAGAAAACGATATTGATGGTTGGTGGTAGTCTTGGTGCTCGCACCCTTAATGATAGTATTATTGAATCATTTGAAAGTATTAAGAAGTCGGGTGTTCAGGTTATATGGCAGTGTGGAAAGTATTATTATAATGAGATGCTTTCTCTAAAAGAGAAGGGTTTGATGCCTGAGAATATTCTTCTTTTAGACTTTGTCTCTCGAATGGATTATGCATACTCAGTGGCTGATTTGATTATATCGCGTGCCGGTGCCGGATCTATATCAGAGTTTTGTAATTTGTCGATGCCGGTGATATTAGTGCCTTCGCCAAATGTTTCGGAAGATCATCAAACTCAAAACGCATTAGCACTAGTAGAACATGATGCGGCAATTATGGTAAAGGATTTTGAGGCAAAGAGTACTCTTTTTGATACAGCAATTAGCTTAATAAATGATTCGAAAAGACTTGAAGGTCTGAGCTCAAACATTTCAAAGTTGGCACAAAATAATTCTGCTAATAGGATAGTGGATGAAATTGAAAAATTAATTAATACAAATAAATAGAACTATATAATGGATCAGGAGCAAATATATTTTTTAGGTATCGGTGGTATTGGTATGAGCAATTTAGCTAGGTACTTCTTGGCTAATGGAAAACTTGTAGCAGGATATGATCGTACTGAAACACCCCTCACAAAATCACTTGAAGAGGAAGGGGCCTTGGTGCATTATGAAGACGGGATATCAAATATTCCGGCTGAATTTATAAATAAGGATAACACTATAGTTATATATACGCCTGCAATTCCTGATGATCATGAGGAATTAAATTGGTTCATGAGTCAGGGCTTTAATATGATGAAGCGTTCGCAGGCACTTGGTGAGATTACAAAGACTAGTGATTCTATATGTGTGGCAGGTACTCATGGCAAAACAACTGTGTCTAGTATTGTAGCGCATTTGCTGAAACAATCTAGTGTTGACTGTAATGCCTTTTTGGGAGGGATTCTAAAGAATTATAAAACTAATCTGCTATTGTCTGACTCTAGTAATATAACTGTTGTGGAGGCAGATGAATATGACAGGTCTTTTCATTGGTTGCACCCATGGATTGCCATAATAACATCATTAGATGCTGATCACTTGGATATATATGGCACCCCTGAGGCTTATACTGAGAGTTTTGAAAAATTCGCATCTTTAATTAGAGATGATGGCTACCTTATAATGAGACATGGAATTAAGATGACTACGCCTGTCAAAGAGGGTGTGAGGGTTTTTACATATTCTGAAACGGAGGGTGATTTTCATGCCAGAAATATAAGAATAGGAAATGGAGAAATTGTTTTTGATTTTGTATCTGAAGATGTAGTTATTGAAAATATAGTCTTGGGGGTTCCTATCAGAATTAATATTGAGAATACTATTTCTGCTATAGCTGCTGCATTATTATGTGGTGTGACGCCGGATGAGATTAAACATGCTGTTAAATCATTTGAAGGAGCAAAGAGGAGATTTGATTTTATATTGAAAAATGACAAAGTTGCTTTTATTGATGATTATGCTCATCATCCTAAAGAGCTGGCGGCTTCAATTTCATCTATTAGACAACTGTATCCTGATAGAAAGGTGACGGGAGTCTTTCAGCCGCATCTATATTCTAGAACTCGGGATTTCTCACAGGATTTTGCTGAGAGCTTGTCTCTCTTGGATGATGTGGTGTTGCTTGATATATATCCTGCAAGGGAAAAACCTATAGAAGGTGTAACTTCTGAAATTATTTTTGAGGAAGTTTCGTCTCCTAATAAGCTGTTGATTAAAAGAAATGAATTGCTTGATGTATTGAGCAATAAAGATGTAGATGTGTTGGTTACTCTTGGCGCAGGGGATATTGATAAACTTCTTCCGGATATAAAAGAATTATTGTTGAAAAAATACTCATAAGTCACTTAACTCTTTAAAACGTGTATAGTTATTAAATATCTTGCTGTATCTTTGTGTTTACGAACCACAATAAATCTCAAAAAAACTTCTGTATAATTAAATATGAAAAGATTCTTTATAATACTCTTTCTGGTTTTGATAATTGGTTATATTTTGGTTTCTATAGTCTATTTGAATAGAACTACAGAGGCTGACGAGTGTGTTAGGCTGGAGGTAGTTGTAAAGGATAGTTCTAAGTATAGTTTTATCACAAAGCAAGATATAGAGGGATTGCTGAAACAAGCAAAGCAGCACCCGGTTGGATTGCCCATGAATGAGATAAATACCTTGAATATGCATGATTTGATTATGACTAATAAGTTAGTGAAATCTGCAGAGGTATATTCTACAAATAAGAGTACTATAGTTGTCAAAATAGATCAGAGGGTGCCAATTTTGAGAGTCATTTCAGATGTCAAAGGTAGTTTTTATGTGGATAATAATAGGGAGATAATGCCTGTGTCGCACAACTTCTCAATTTATGTTCCTTTGGCTACAGGAAGTATAGACGATGATTTTGCACAGAATGAATTGTTTGACTTTATTGAGTTCTTAAAGGATAATCCATATTGGGATGCGTGGATAGAACAAATAGTTGTGAAGCCAAATAAGGATATAGAGCTAATTCCCAGAGTAGGAGATTTTAAAATACTATTTGGCAAGCTGGATAATTATAATGAGAAATTATCCAAGTTTTCGTTATTTATAGACAAAGCCTTGAATGATATAGGCTGGAACAGATATTCAGAGATTAATTTAAAATTCAATAATCAAGTTGTTTGTACAAAGAGATAAGTCATGTTAGACTTATTTTTTTATAACATGATTTGATATAATAATATATAGGTATGACTCAATCAGGATTTATAGTAGCAGTAGATTTAGGGACTTCCAAAATTACAGGTGTTATTGGTCGCAAAAATGAGAATGGTGTCATCTCAATTTTGCATCATGTGTCGCTACCCTCAGAAGATAGTATAAGGAGAGGTGCTATTTATAATATAGGAAAGGCAGGAGCAATTGTAAATAAATTGATAAAGCTCCTTGAGAATAAAATGGATTCTAAGATTGCAAAGATTTATGTTTCACTTAGTGGGAGATCTTTGCATACTATGTTGGTTAGGGAAGAAAGCAAGCTGACATCTGATAATGGAATTGTTACTTCTGATGTGATTGATAGACTTAGGAGTGATGCACAAAAATATCATCCTGACTTAAAGTCTAATTTTGACATAGCTGACGTTGAATACTTTTTAGATGATAAGCCGGAGTCTAATCCTGTTGGTGTAGCATGCGAGAGTGTAGAGGCTGTTTTTAGAATTATAGTTGGAAGGCCAAACTTGCTTAGCAATATTGAAAAAGTAATAGAGAAAAGTGAGGTGGGGATGGCTGGTTATATTGTATCGCCTATAGCCGCTGCAGATATTGTGCTGACAGACGAGGAGAAGAACCTTGGCTGTGCATTTATAGATTTTGGTGCGGGCACAACTGATGTTCTTATATATAAAGGAGGAATTCTGAGACACTTTGTAACATTGCCTTTTGGTGGTAAAAATATTACAAGAGACATTTCGGAGCTCAATTTTGTAGAAGCTGATGCAGAACAATACAAAATCAAATTTGGAAAAGCTAAAGAGTCAAATGAAGGATTTACATTCTCTTCTCCTTTTTCTTCAAAACCAGATATTGATTTGGTAGAACTGAATAAAGTTATTGTATTGAGGTTGGATGAAATTACTGCAAATATAAAAGAGCAGATTAAACTGTCGGAGTATGGTAACGAACTAGGTGCCGGAATAATTATAACCGGTGGTGCTTCTCAGCTTAAGAATTTAGATTTGTATTTAAACCAAAAGCTTAATATGCCTGTAAAAAGGTCTTCAACTAGAAAGGTTTTTGTGAATAATGCGTCAGATTTGGTTTCAGATCCATCAATGTCTGCATTGTTTGGGATGTTACTAAAAGGGACGGAAAACTGTGAATATATTAAGCCTGTTGTTAATATCGACTCTCCACAAGAAGAGGTGAAAAGTGTTACCGAATCAACAGAACCAGTAAGAAGTGGTGGTATTTGGAGTGGTATTTTTGGAAAAGATTCAAGTCAAAAAAAATCTACTCCCTCTAAGAAACAACATCAGAGTTCTCATACGGAGAAAAATAAAGGGAAGCTTGGTGATGCGATGAAGAATATTTTCACTGACTTTTTTGAAGACCCGGAAGATAATTAACAACTTAAATAACCTGAAAAATTATGGATAACGATATATTAGATTTTCAATTAAATAGAAGCACCCAAACAATAATAAAAGTAATAGGTGTAGGGGGTGGAGGGGGAAATGCTGTAAACCATATGTATAGAGAGGGGATTCATGACGTATCCTTTGCTTTGTGTAATACAGACAATCAGGCTTTAAATGGATCTCCGGTTCCTGTGAAAGTTCAGTTGGGTGTAGAGACAACTAGAGGACTTGGTGCCGGAAACAAACCTGATGTTGCCAAATTGGCAGCTGAAGAAAGCATAGACCTAATTCAAAATTTGCTTGAAGATGGAACTCGAATGGTTTTTATAACCGCAGGTATGGGTGGTGGAACCGGTACCGGTGCTGCACCTGTTGTTGCCAGAGTGGCCAAAGAGGCAGGTATCCTTACTGTGGGGATTGTTACCATTCCTTTTGTGTTTGAAGGAAAAAGAAAGATTATTCAGGCACTTAAAGGTGTAGAAGAAATAGCTCAAAATGTGGATGCTCTGCTTGTAATAAACAATGAAAGATTGAGAGATATATATCAGGACTTGACAATGATAAATGCATTTGCCAAGGCGGATGATACTCTAACAATTGCCGCAAAAAGCATAGCCGAAATAATTACAATACATGGTCATGTTAATCTTGACTTTGCTGATGTGGAAACAACTCTGAAAGATGGAGGTGTAGCCATAATGAGCCGTGGAGTAGGATCTGGAAAGGAAAGGGTGAATGATGCAATAGAAGATGCTATAAACTCTCCCTTGCTCAATAACAATGATGTGTTTAACGCTAAAAAGATTCTGATTAATATATCTTGTAGTGAAGAGAAACCCTTAATGATGGAAGAGATGAATGCTTTACATGATTTTATGGGTAAATTCAGTAGAGAGATTGAGGTTATTTGGGGATCTGCTATTGAGGAAGAATTGGGGGAAGAGGTTAAGGTGACTTTGCTCGCAACTGGTTTCACTATTGATGATGTGGCGGGTATTGAGCAGCAACAGGACATCAGAACCAAATCTGAGGAAATAGAGGCAGAGGTGATGAGAGAGCAGGAAAGAAAGAATAGAGAGGAGGAAGAGAAGCTGGTAAGTAAATATTACGGCACTCTGGCTGTGGAAATGCTGACTAGCTCAGATTCTGGTTCTCAACCTTATATATTGAGTATTGAAGAACTGGATGATGATAGAATTATTGAGGCTCTTGATAAAACTCCGGTTTTCAAGCGAGATGCCAATTTTGATCCAAAGAACTTTCAACCTGACAATAAGACAAGATCTTCCCTATTTGATTAATTGAACATTAACACTAAAGTAATATACAACGATGAAACTTTTAAATATAATTGATAGTGAAATAAAAAATGCAATGCTATCAAAAGACAGAACGAGATTAGACGTTTTGCGTGCAGTTAAAAAAGAACTGATAGAGGCAAGGACCGCAAAAAATGCTGAAGAAATGTCTGATAGCATGGAGACTACTATTTTGCAGAGAATGGTGAAACAGCGCAAAGAGAGTGCTGATATTTTTACCTCTCAAGGCAGAGAAGATTTGGCTGAAACGGAACTTAGTCAATTGTCTATTCTGCAAGAATATCTTCCTCAACAATTAACTTCAGAAGAATTGGAGGAAGAGATAAAGAAAATTATCGAAACAACTGGTGCTGCCTCTATGAAAGATATGGGGAAAGTGATGGGTACTGCTACTAAACAGCTTGCAGGAAAATCTGAAGGAAAGGCTATATCTGATATGGTAAAGAAATTATTATCATAAAAACAATATATCATTCTGTTAATTGAATGATATTAATTAAAGGATGGTTTGAAGAGTTCTCTTCTACCATCCTTTTATTGTAAATTATTTGTGCCTTTCTTTTAATATTTTTTCTATATCCTCAATATTCATATTCTTAGTTTTGAGAAGAATAATTAGATGATATAGCAGATCGGCTGCCTCGTTTTTAAATAGATCGATATTATTATCCATTGCTTCGATAACTAACTCTACGGCTTCTTCACCAACCTTTTGGGCTACTTTGTTGACACCTCGTTTAAATAATTGTGAAGTGTATGAACCTTCGGTGCTATCGCTTATTCGCTGTTCGATTATGTTTTCGAGACGATATAGAAAGCCTTTTGAAGTTTCTTCGCCAAAGCATGATGTGGAGCCAGTATGGCATGTGGGACCTTGTGGATAGGCTTTGATAAGCAGGGTGTCGTTGTCGCAGTCTTCAAGTATTTCGTCAACAATTAAGAAATTGTTTGATGTTTCGCCTTTGGTCCACAAGCGCTCTTTGCTTCTACTGTAAAAAGTTACTTTGCCCTCTTCTTTGGTTTTGTTTAGAGCTTCTTCGTTCATATAGCCCAGCATCAGCACTTGCTGGGTGTTGGCGTGTTGTACTATAACGGGTACAAGTCCGTTGTTTTTTGAGAAATCTATATTCATTATATATCTACTTTATTTGTTCTTAAATTCTGTTTTAGTTCGGGGATTGATACTTCGCCAAAGTGAAATATGCTTGCAGCCAGTCCGGCGCTGCATTTGGTTTTAGTAAATAGTTCCACAAAGTGTTGGATAGTTCCTGCACCACCTGAAGCAACTACGGGAATGCTTACGACATCACAAATCTCGGAAGTGATATCAAGTGCAAAACCCTCTTTTGTGCCGTCGTGGCTCATTGATGTTAGAAGTATTTCGCCTGCTCCAAGTCTTTCTCCCTCCTTTGCCCACTCTGTAGCCAGAATGTTAGCAGAAGTGTTGCCACCGTGAGTATATACTATCCACTGGCCGTTGTCAAGCTTTACATCTATTGCCAGCACCAGAGCCTCTTTTCCAAACTTATTTGATATTTCAGTAATTAATGCGGGATTCTTTACGGCAGCTGAGTTGATACTTACTTTGTTGGCACCTGCATTCAATACTCTTTCTGCATCCTCAATCGTAGAGATGCCTCCACCTACAGCAAAGGGGATATTAATAGCCTTTGCCACACGCTCCACCAAGTCAGTTATTGTTTTTCTGTTTTCCACCGTTGCCGAAATGTCCAACAGCACAAGCTCATCGGCACCCTCAGCCTCATACCTTTGTGCCAGCTCAATAGGGTCGCCGGCGTCTTTAATGTTTACAAAGTTCACTCCTTTCACTGTACGCCCCTCTTTAATGTCGAGACACGGGATAATTCTTTTTTTCATACGATTGTTTTTATTAGTCTTTAATAAATACTGAGAGGTCATTCATTGATATTCTTCCTTCGTACAGGGCTTTTCCGATGATTGCTCCTTCGCAACCTATTGCCTTAAGATTGCTCAGGTCGGTTACAGATGTAACACCGCCACTGGCAATCAGGCTTACGTTGGATTTTGATAATATCTCTTTATATAGTTCTTCTGATGCTCCTTGAAGCATCCCGTCTTTAGAAATATCGGTGCAAATTACATACTTTACTCCCATTTGATAATGTTTGTCGATAAACTGAACCACTTCAATTTCGGACTCCTTTTGCCATCCGTGGGTGGCAATCATTCTATTTTTGCTGTCGGCACCCAGTATGATTTTGTCTGGTCCGTATGTGTTCAGCCAGTTTTCAAACATGCCGGGGTTTTCGACTGCAATGCTGCCTCCTGTTATTTGTGATGCGCCATTTTCAAATGCAATGCGGGCATCGTTGTCGGATTTTATGCCGCCACCAAAGTCAATTTTGAGCGATGTGTTCGATGCAATTTTATATAACACTTCATGATTGATGATGTGTTTGGATTTTGCTCCATCTAGATCCACAAGGTGAAGATACTTTATGCCGTTATCTTCAAACATCTTTGCAACCTCCAGCGGATTTTCGTTATATGTTTTTTGTGTAGAATAGTCACCTTTGGTAAGCCTCACACACTTACCGTCTATTATATCTATTGCCGGAATAATTCTCATAGCTGTCTCTGTCTTTTAATATTATATTGTTCCTTTGGTGCTGGGTATGCCTTCGCTGTCGCCTTGCTTAACCGCCATTTTAATTGCCTTGGCAAATGCTTTGAATATTGCCTCTATTTTGTGATGCTCGTTGTCGCCTTCGGCTTTTATGTTTAGGTTGCACAGGGCATTGTCGCTAAATGATTTGAAGAAGTGCATCACCATTTCGGTTGGCATGTCGCCCACCTTTTCGCGATTGAATTTTACATCCCACACAAGCCACGGGCGACCACCAAAGTCGATTGCAGCGTGCACCAGACAGTCGTCCATTGGTAATAGAAAACCATAGCGTGCTATCCCTTTCTTTTTGCCTAATGCCTGTACAAAGGCAGCTCCAAGGGCTATGCCCACATCTTCGATAGTGTGGTGTTCGTCGATATGCAAATCGCCTTTTGATATTATTGCAATATCAATGCCTCCATGTCGTGCAATTTGCTCAAGCATATGGTCGAAGAAACCCAAACCTGTGTCAATTTTACTTTTTCCGCTTCCGTCAAGGTCTATTTCCACTAATATATCTGTTTCGGATGTTTTGCGGCTAACCCTGCCTTTGCGTGGTTCTAGTTTTAGGAACTTATATATTTCGCCCCAACTGGTGGTGGTTAGTGTAGCATCTTCGTTCTCGATGTTGCTAAGCAATATTGATTTAGTTCCCATGTTTTTGGCAAGCTCCACATCTGTCAATCTGTCGCCAATTACAAATGAGTTTTTAAGGTCGTATCCTCCTTTCATATAATGAATCACCAAGCCCGTGCGAGGTTTGCGTGTAGGCATATTTTCGTGAGGAAAGGAGCGGTCGATAAGAATTTCATCAAACACAATACCCTCATTCTTTAATGCTCCAAGCATCTTGTTGTGAGCAGGCCAGAATGTATCTTCAGGGAAAGAGTCAGTGCCAAGTCCGTCCTGATTGCTCACCATTACCAGTTCGTATTCCAACTCTTTGGCTATACGAGATAGGTTTTGAAAAACACCGGGATAAAATTCTAACTTCTCGAGACTGTCAATTTGCTTATCTTCGGGTTCAAGAATTATCGTTCCATCTCTATCTATAAAAAGTGCTTTCTTCATTTTATTATCAATTTATTTTGTTGAATGTTTTTAAGCTCGTCTATAAGTTCTTTATTTTCTTCGGGAGTTCCCACAGATATTCTAATACAGTTTTTGACTTGGCTTGTTCTGTTTCTTGTAATAATTTTTTTGTTTACCAGCAGATTGTAAATCATAGTTGCATCTTCTACCTCTATAAGTATAAAGTTTGCATCTGTTGGAAAAATTCTTTTTACTATATTCAGCTCTGCAAGGCTTTCTTTAAGATACTCCCTTTGTTGCAGTAAGATTTCAATTTCTGATTTATATTTATTTATATCTGACAATGCATTGATTGCCGCCACCTGATTGAGAGTGCTTACATTATATGGGGGTTTGGTTTTATTCATCAAAGATATGATGTTTTTGTTGGCAAATGCTAGGCCAACTCGTGCACCTGCCAGTCCCCATGCCTTGCTAAATGTTTGCATAACTAGCAGGTTGGGATATTTATCAATTTTGGATATAAGGCTTTCTTCGTCACTAAAGTCGATATAGGCCTCATCTACTACCACAAGTTTATCAGTCTGTGCCAAGAGTGTTTCTATGCCTTCCAGAATATTGCCAGTGGGGTTGTTGGGAGAGCAAACAAATACTGCTTTTGTCTTTTGTTTTATGATTTCATCTATGTTGAGCTGAAAGTTGCCGGTAAGCGGAACCTTTACTATGTTGACATTATTAATATTCGCCGATACCTCATACATTCCGTAAGTGGGCGGGCAGATGATAGCGCTGTCTTTGGCTGGTTCGCAAAATATTCGGTAAACCAGGTCAATAACTTCATCACTTCCGTTTCCTATAAATATATTGTCGGGAGATACTCCTTTTAGTCTTGATAATCCTTCCTTCACCTTCGCTTGGTGAGGGTCGGGATATCTGTTGTTATCTCCAAAAGGATTTTCATTGGCGTCCAAAAATATACCCTCACTGCCTGTAAACTCGTCTCGTGCGCTGGAGTAGGGTTGTAGTGCCCAAATGTTGGGACGCACTATTTTTTGCAAGTCAAAACTATTCATTTTCCTATTTGATTTTATTTTCAATTATTTTACCCAATCTTAGGGTAACAGCATTTTTGTGTGCATATAGTTGTTCTGCCTCTGCCATTGCTTCTATGGCGGGTCCAATGCTTTGGATTCCCTCTTCGCTTAATTGTTGAAAAGTGATTTTTTTGATAAAGCTATCTAATGATACTCCGCTGTATGCTTTGGCGTAGCCGCTGGTAGGTAGTGTGTGGTTGGTGCCACTAGCATAGTCGCCTGCACTCTCGCAGCTATAGTTGCCCAAGAATACTGAACCTGCATTTATAATGTCTTTAGATACCAAATTGGGATTTTCCACTGCAAGTATAAGGTGCTCCGGTGCATATGCGTTGCTGAAGTTTAAGCATCCGTTTATATCGTCAAAAACTATTGCCTTGCTATTCTTTAATGCTAGTTCTGCAATCTCCTTTCGTGGTAGTATTTCCAGCTGGTTTTCAAGTTCTTTTGTTATTAACTTGATTGTTTTTTTACTGCTTGAAAGCAACATCACCTGACTGTCGGGTCCGTGTTCTGCTTGCGATAGCAAGTCGGCCGCCACAAATGATGGTACGCATGATTCATCAGCAATTATCAGCACTTCGCTAGGTCCTGCGGGCATGTCGATGGCTGTGCCAAAATATTGCGCCATTATCTTTGCAGCCATTACGTATTGATTGCCGGGTCCGAATATCTTATCCACTTTGGGTACTGATTCGGTTCCGAAAGTCATTGCGCCAATTGCCTGAATACCCCCTACAGCAAAAATTTTGGTTACGCCTACTAATTGGGCTGTGTATAATATTGCCGGATCTATGTCGCCCTGTTGATTGGGTGGAGTGCACAAAATTATCTCGGAGCAACCAGCTATTTTTGCCGGTATGGCAAGCATCAATACTGTTGAGAAGAGTGGGGCACTACCTCCTGGAATATATATTCCTACTTTCTCTATTGGCCTGCTTTCTCTCCAGCAAACTACTCCGGGCGATGTTTCAACTTTATTTATTTCTTCTCGCTGTGACAAGTGAAATGCTTCGATATTTCCTTTGGCAATATCTATAGCTCGTTTTAACTGTTCTGAGACCAAGTCGGAGGCATTGTCTATTACAGACTGTGCAACATCCAAACTTTCTTGATCTGCAAAATCAAACTGTCTGCTAAACTCCAAAGCTGCCTTGTCACCCTTTCTGTCTATTTTGTAGAATATTTTTTCTACTGTTTTCATTAGCTTTTGTTGCTTAATGACGGGGCGTTGTGTTAGCTTATCCCATTTCTTTGGTGCAGGATTATTTATTACTTTCATTTCAGCAGTGTTTTTATACTATCATCTTTTCAATTGGTATTACCAGAATTCCTTCGGCACCAAGTTGTTTTAGTTCGTCAATTACATCCCAAAAGTCATCATCACCAATCACAGAGTGAATGCTGCTCCAGCCTTTGTCAACTAATGGCAGGATACTTGGAGAGCGCATACCGGGGAGGAGGTTTACTATTTGTGGAATCTTTTCGTTTGGTGCATTAAGTAGAACATATTTTTTTCCTTGTCCGTTCATTTGTGATCTGATACGGAAGAGTAACTTATCTAGTGTCTCAAGTTTTGCTGAAGATAAATTTTTATTGCTGATTAGGACAGCTTCACTTTTTAAAATGGCTTCCACCTCTTTAAGACCATTCATTAATAGAGTACTACCAGTGCTTACAATATCAAAGATGCCGTCGGCGAGTCCAATACCCGTGGTTATCTCTACGCTACCGCCCAGTTGCTCAATCTCTACGTTCATGCCTCTCTCTATGAAATATTTATTTAATATCTTAGGGTAGCTTGTGGCAACTCGTTTGTTATTGAAGTATTCGATACCTGTGTAATTCTCATCTTTGGGTATTGCAAGTGATAATCGACAGTTGCCATATCCTAATTTCTCTATTACTTCTACGTCTTTATCTTTTTCCCAAACTTCATTTTCTCCAAGAATACCAATATCTGCAACTCCTTTTTCCACGTACTGCGGAATATCATCATCTCGCAAAAAGAGAATTTCCATTGGGAAGTTTCTTGCCTCGGTCTTTAGTTTGCGACTGCCATTTGATATCTTAATGCCACAGTCTAGCAATAAGCTTAGTGATTTTTCACTTAATCTGCCACTTTTTTGTATTGCGATCTTAATCTTTTCCATACTATGATTTTGTTTTATGTTGTAAAATAAAAACCCGCCTGAATATTATTTTCAGACGGGTTTTAATAAATATATTTTTTACTTTACGTTTACACATATCTATATCAGCTCGCCTGTTCGCAAGTGTCATAATGATGATGATGTAGGACGTTTAGTTTCATTTTTCTATTTTTTATGCGACAAAGATAATGAAATATATTTCAAACGTGCAAATAAATAATGTTTTTTTATTTTGTGATGTTGTTTTATAGATTTCAATGCTTTGTGAATACTCTTAATTAATTACTTTGTAATATGATTACTTTAGCAATTGATATTAACAAATGTTCTAATTAGTGTCTCACTTATGATGTATTTTATTTACCTTTGTGGAAAAGGTGTATATATAAAGCACTTGTTTTTATGTAACAGAATACAAAATCAAATAGATATGTTTAAGAATAAAACTATTGTTTATACGTCAGGAACATTTGATATGTTTCATTATAATCACCTTAGGATGATTAATTATGCTCGTAGTCTTGCAGACATACTA
This sequence comes from uncultured Proteiniphilum sp., assembly GCA_964607405.1. Classification (GTDB taxonomy): domain Bacteria; phylum Bacteroidota; class Bacteroidia; order Bacteroidales; family Dysgonomonadaceae; genus Petrimonas. The sequence goes on from CAZSKF010000003.1 coordinate 25,334, forward strand.
ATAGTAGGAGTTAGCACGGATGAGTTGGTGATGAGTTACAAAGATAAACCAGTTATACCATTTCAAGAGAGATTGCAAATTATAGAAGCATTAAAAACACCGGATATCGTAATTCCTCAACATACACTAGACCATACTGAGATTGTGAAAAAACTAAATATTGATGCGTTTGTGGTAGGTGATGATTGGTGGGGTAAGTATGACTATTTGAAAGATGCAGGTGTTGAAGTTTTCTATTTTCCTTATGGAGTAGGGGTTTCTTCAACCAATATTAAGAAGTCGATTAATGAAACATACGATGCTAAACTAAAATCGCAACAAAACACAAAGCCAACCACTGTTCAAAAAATAAAAGATCTAGTAAATGAATAAGTATATTCTCATAACAGGGGGTACAAAAGGCATTGGTAAATCTATAGCGATTGAGTTAGCAAAAACAGGATATAATCTAGTTATTACATATTCTACAGATGATGAGATAGCTGCTGAATTCAAACAACAGCTTATCGAGGATTACTCTGTTGACGTTTTTGTAATAGCTGCTGATATTTCTTCATCAAAATCAATTGATATTATACACTCTTTTTTGGAAAAGCAAAACATCAAACTTTTCTCAATAATTTTCAATGCAGGTATGACATCGCGTGTTCCATTTGAAGAGATAGAAATTGATGATTGGGAAAGAGTCTTTTTTGCTAATATTCATTTCCCGGTGTTTCTAACTCAGCGCCTTTTGTCCAATCATATTGAATATGGTGGTAATATTGTTTTTACAGGATCATTAATGGGTATTTATCCACATTCGGTTTCATTGGCTTATGGCGTGACAAAATCTGCTGTTCATTCTCTGGTTCAGAATATGGTTAAGTTTTTGGCTATGCATAAAATAAGGGTAAATGCAATAGCACCAGGATTTGTAGATACGGAATGGCAAAAAACAAAACCCGAGGAGATACGAAAGCGTATTGAAAGCAAAATAGCTCTTAATCGATTTTGTGATCCTCAAGAGTTGGCACAAGTATATAAACTAATTGTAGAAAATAGCTATCTTAACGGAGAAATTATAACCGTTAGTGGTGGCTACTCATATATGTAAAATGAAAAAGGAAGATCAAAAAAATGACTATTTGAGCTCATTAAAGTCAATAGAAACAGAAAATATAATAGATCAAATATTTTATCGTCCTATTGGATATAAAATAGCTAAATCACTACAATATACCGGAATCACTCCTAATGCGATTACAATAATATCAATTTTTGTAGGAATATCAGCAGGTATATTATGGTTTTACCCTTACAACTTAACGTTTGCAATACTTGGGATAGGTGCATTAATTACTGCTAATATTTTAGATTGTGTGGATGGTCAGCTAGCAAGGCTAACAGGTATTAAGTCAGAAGTGGGAAGAATACTGGACGGTTTTGCCGGCGACTTGTGGTTTCTGTCTATTTATATTGCACTTGGGCATCGACTTTATCTTGATAATACACATCTGCATCCATGGCTGTTTGTTTTGATTGCAGTTGCATCAGGATTATCTCACTTAAGTCAGGCATCAATAACAGATTATTATAAAACTCTTCACCTGTTTTTTATAAGTAAAGAAAAAGGAAAGGAATTTGAGAGTTCAGATAAAGTAGAAAAAAGATATAAGACAATGAAGCCAGGAGTTAATAAAGTAATTACTTGGGGTTATATTATCTATACCAGAAATCAGGAAAACTCTACTCCCGAATTGCAAAAGATGCTTTATAGGTTACGTGAGGCTTATGGTGATAATATTCCACAAGAAATTAGAGAAGATTTGAGAAGTAGAAGTCGTAAGATTATGCCTCTTTTGGATACTAATACATTTAATGGGCGCTCAATGATACTTTTTATTGCTGTATTATTTAATATTCCCTGGTTATACTTTATATGGGAAATAGTGGTATTAAATATTTTGAAAATTATTATCAAAACTAAACATGAAAGTTTCTGTCGAGATATTGCAGCTTAAACAAATGCAAAGAGCCATCAAATATTGTTTTGATGGCTCTTTTTTATTGTGCTTACTTTGCAGATAACATTTTCTTTCCTGCACTCCATATCCTGTAATTTACTTCTAACCCTTCAGGTACATAAATTACTATTGGTAATTTGCTGTTGTATCTAAGCATCAATGATTCCATGTGTACAAATTGCTTTGTTTGCTTATTGTCAGGACAAGCCATTCGAGTACTTGCTACATTTCCGTCACTTTCCACCTCATAATAAGTATAGCCCCATCCATCAAGATTAGCTTCGTTAATACTACCACCCATAAAGTGTCGGTTGCAGTCTGCCATGATTGTTTTCCCCACAAATACTTCAACTTTTAGATTTGATTCATTCTTTTTTGAAGGCACCTTTATATAGACTTGTTTGAATCCTTCTTTGGCTGCCGGAAACATCTCAATCTCTTTGTTTGTAGATTTGTTTTGTGCTAATACTGATCCTGTGCTTAATATAGCAATACAGATCATCGAAATAATGAATGTAATTTTTTTCATAATTGTATATTATAATAATTAAAAAAGCAGATTACGTCTAATATGTAATCTGCTTTCTATGACCCTAATTTGTATAAAAGGTTTATTCTTCCACTATAGTGAATTTAGCTAAAGGAGCCATTCTTGCTTTGTTTAGTGTTAGAGTTGTTCCATCTGTTGATAGGTTATCAACTGTGTTTAACATTTCAAGAAAATCACGCTCAATGTTCTCATCCGGACAAGCCATCATTGTCATCATGCCTTGTTCAAAATTGACTCTAAATTCATTTTTTATTTTATAGTTTAATCCTAAAATATTACAATTAGCTTTTGCTTCAGCACGTCCTTCTTTAGAATGGAAAATGATAAAGTAGTTTTCAGGATTACTATCTTCAATAGCTTTGCCATTCAACTCTACTAGTTGCCACTTAACGTCCTCTACCATTGGATTACCTTCTTTGTGCAATATGTAGTAGCTTTCTAGTTCTCCTTCAATAATGTTACCTTCTAAATCAAGACTACGAACTTTATTTTCTTCAATTTTGAAAAATGGTGAACGTGAGCCTTCTTTGATTCCCTCAAGTTTGATGGTGTTTCCATCTTCCAGCCAAACAAAAGATCCTTCAATTGTGTCACCGGCTGATTCCTCTTCCCCCAAATAAACGGTCGTAAGCGAGTAAGTCGCATCATTGTTAATTTTTAATTCTGTCTCAATTCCTTCACAGCTAGCGCAAGGTAATACACCTGAGTAAGTTCCTGCCCAATCAAGAGAATTTTGTGAATTGTGCATATCTACAATCTCTGTAGATGAGTTGTCTGCATTGCTCTTGCTTTTGTTTGAACAAGCGTAAGTTGTTGCTAATACTGCAACAAATACCATTAATAGTTTGAATGTTCTTTTCATAATTATAAAATTGTTTATTAAAATAGTTGTAGTTTTTGGTTTTTGTAATAATCGCTATATATAACAATCATACCAGCATGATTGTTCCAAAATTAATATACTTCTTTTGCCACTCTATATATACTTTCTGTAGCTCCCAGAGCATAGTAGTGAATACCTGGTACATTGTGCTCAATCAGTTCTTTACTTTGCATAGTGCACCATTCTACACCCACCTCTCTGGCATCTTCATCGGTTTTGCATTTACGCAATTCCTTCTCCAAAGCTTCAGGAATTTCGGTTCTAAATATCTTGGGTAATATATTTAATTGTCTTCTCGTGTATATTGGTTTTATACCCGGCACAATTGGAATAGTAATACCTGCTGCTCGACATTTATCAACGAAATCAAAATACTTTTGATTGTCAAAAAACATTTGTGTTACTAGATATCCTGCACCATTATCGGCCTTTATTTTTGTATAAAATATTTCCGACTCCATGTTGGGTGACTCCTCGTGCTTTTCAGGATAGCATGCCATACCATACGTAAATGGATGTTCTGGTATAGACAGTAGTTCTCCGTCAAGTCCAATGCCTTTATTAAAGTTGTTTACTTGTCCTTGAAGTTCGGTAGCAAACTGATGAGAATCCATTTTTCTTTGTTCTGCATCCAGTTTATTTGAATCTCCTCTAAGAAGCAGCAAGTCTGTAACCCCAAGAAATGATAGATCTATCAAGGCATACTCTGTTTCTTCTTTAGTAAATCCCAGTGATACAATATGGGGCACAGCCCTTATCCCATATTTATTTTGTATTGCAGCCGCTATTGCTACGGAGCCTGGTCTTTTTCTTACATTCACTTTATGTATCACTCCATCAGCTACTTCTTTATATATATTTTCGCTATGATGTGTGGTTATATTAATATACTTAGGATCAAACTCTTTTAATCGATCTATCGTATCAAAAACCTGTTTGATACTATTTCCCTTTAGTGGTGGTAATATTTCAAATGAAAAAACAGGTTTCTTGTTCTCTTGTATAATCTCGGAAATCTTCATTTTATAAATAAAATTAAATACATTTGGTATATAAGGATATGAATTAATGTGTTTCTATCCCCTTTTATTTAAAGATGGCTCTAAAAATATCCATTCCATTAGCATAAACCACTAATCCTAAAAGAAGTATCATGCCAGCTATTTGAGCATATTCCATGAATTTTTCGTTTGGCTTGCGGCCGCTAACCATCTCAAACATTAAAAACAGAACGTGACCTCCGTCAAGCCCCGGAATGGGTAAAATATTCATAAAAGCTAGTATAACAGATAAAAATGCTGTCATCATCCAGAATGAATACCAATTCCAAATGGGTGGGAATAAATTGCCAATTGTTCCAAATCCGCCTAATGATGATGCACCTTCTTTTGTGAAAACATATTTGAATTGAGCGACATAATCTTTCAGAGTTTGAACACCCATTTTTATTCCGGCAGGGAATGATTCAAAGAAGCCATATTCGCGAGTTACTATATTGTATATTTGACCTTCACTCTTAGGGATGAATCCTACTTTTCCATCAGAGTTAACAGCGACTGATGTTTCGTTATACTCACCATTTCTGTAAAATCCAACCATAATATCGCTGTTGGTATTTTTAGACATTTCGTGAGCAAAATCAGAAAAAGTTGCAGTAGCCACACTATTTATCGATACTATACTGTCGCCTGCTTTAAGACCTGCTTTATCTGCGCTGCTATCATCCATTACCCTTGATACTACTGTGGGGAACAAATAAGTAGCAAAACCTTCTTTGTTTTTAAGTAGGTTCTTCATTAGGTCTTTATTCATTGTTAGTGTTTTTTGTGCTCCGTTTCTGAGAACTACCACTTCACTTGCGTCAGCTATATCTAATAGAGTACTAACTCCAAATCGTTCAAGTTTTTTGCCATCTGCAGAAAGAAGAATGTCTCCGTCTTTAAAGCCTGCGTCCAATGCTGCTTGGCTATATTCCATACCCATAGTTACATTTTTGAGCGGAAGGTATGTATCATTCCAGGTAAATAGAACCATAGAGTAAATGAAAAATGCAAGTATAATGTTAAATACCACGCCTCCTATCATTACCAGAAGACGTTGCCATGAAGGTTTTGATCTAAACTCCCATGGTTGTTCGGGTTGAGCCATTTGCTCTTTATCCATCGATTCATCTATCATTCCTGATATTTTCACGTAACCACCAAGTGGCAACCAACCTATACCATATTCGGTATCGCTATTTTTTGGTTTATATTTAAACAAAGAAAAGCCAGGGTTGAAGAATAGATAGAACTTTTCTACTCTAATCTTAAATAATCTGGCGAATAAAAAGTGTCCAAACTCGTGTATAACAACCAGTATTGACAAGCTGAGTATCAACTGTAGTGCTTTAATAAAAAAAGTCTCCATTTTCTAAATCTTAATTTGTTGTTTTGGATACCTCATATGCTATTCTCCTAGCTTCGGCATCAGTTTGTGTATAATCTTCTAATGTAGGATTGTTGATAAAAACAGATTTGTGCATTGTTTGTTCAACAATGCTACTCATGTGTAAAAATCCTATTTCGTTTTTTAAAAATAAATCTACAGCCACTTCGTTAGCAGCATTCAAAGTGCAGGGCATATTTCCTCCCTCTTCAATGGCATCATAGCATAACTGCAGGTTTCTAAATACTTTTTTGTCTGCTTGTTCAAAGCTTAATGTAGATAAGTCAAAGAAATCTACGGGCGGGGTATTAAGTGGCAATCGCTCCGGATACGAAAAAGCATACTGTATAGGCATGCGCATATCAGGATTGCTTAGTTGTGCCATAATAGAGTAATCCTTAAATTGCACCATCGAGTGTATTATTGACTGAGGATGTACCACTACTTCAATTTGTGAAGGCTTAACATCAAAGAGCCATCTAGCCTCAATCATTTCTAACCCTTTATTCATCATGCTTGACGAGTCAATGGTTACTTTTGCACCCATATCCCAGTTTGGGTGATTAAGTGCTTGTTCTTTAGTTACGTTTCTTAGTTGTTGTTCCGTATAGTTTCTAAATGGCCCGCCTGATGCTGTAAGTAGTATTTTATTAATTTCATTAACGGCTTCTCCATTCAAGCACTGAAATATTGCGGAATGCTCAGAGTCAACCGGAAGAATGGGAGTTTTATTTTCAATTGCCAGTCTGGTTATAATGTCTCCTGCTACCACTAGAGTTTCTTTATTTGCAAGTGCAATGCTCTTGCCTGCTTTTATGGCTGAAATTGTTGGTTTTAAACCCGAAAAACCAACCATAGCGGTCAGTACTATATCTATTTCGGAGTCTTGTACAACCTGTTCTATAGCATCAGCACCAGCATATATTTTAATTGGTAAGTTGTGAAGCGCTTCTTTTAGCTGATTGTATTTATCCTTATTGGCAACAACCACTATTTCGGGTTCAAATTCTTTAGCTTGCTCTATTAGCTTATCCACTTGATTGTTTGCAACAAGAGCATAGGCTTCAAAACGTTGTGAATGTTGTGAAATAACATCCAAAGCTTGTGTGCCAATAGATCCTGTGGAGCCTAAAATTGCAATTTTTCTCTTACGATAAGTCATTAAGTGTAATTTTTGTCTGGGAAGGTGCAAAGATAGATAAAATAGCGTACCCTATCAATCTAATTATTGCATGAAAGTTATAATTGAGTTGAAAATAGTGATATAACTTTCAACATTTCCTCAATGTTGCTTGCAATCTTTGTGTCATGCCGGTTACTTATAGTCCATGTGTTGTTTGTTTCATTAACTGAAACTGATATGGGCGCATTATTTATTATATGATAACCTTTTCTTGACAATGCTTTTGTAGTCCATCTGGCTGTTAGACTATTGGGATTTTCAACTATAGTTGTAATATATTTATTTAATTGATTTTTGATTACAAAGCTGCCATATTCTTTGTCGAAATCATAGTTGGAGTGAGAAAATACAGTGTCAAATGTTCCCTGTAAAACCATATCTTCGGGTGTTCCCACCTTTACACCATCAAGCTTTTTCATTAGCCATATTTTATCAGCAACTTGCATTGCTGTTTCCAGCTCATGCGTAGAAATGAATATAGTCTTATTGGTTTCTCGTGCTAACCTTTGCAAAAGGAGTAATATGCTAATTCTATTTGGAAGGTCAAGATGTGATGTAGGTTCATCTAGTAATATAATAGAAGTGTTTTGTGCTAACGCACGTGCTATAAACACTCTTTGGCGCTCACCATCAGACAATTCGTTGATGTTTCTGTTTTCAAACCCCTGAAGGTTTGTCATTTCTATAGCGTTTTCTATTATTTTATTGTCTTCTTCTGACAGGCTGCCCAGCCACCCTGTATATGGGTCTCTGCCTATTGATATTAGTTCTTTTACATTAAACGACGCCTCTGCCCTTTGGTCTGTCAGGACCACCGAAATTAATTGTGCTCTGTTTCTAGGTGTTATTTCTGACAGATTGTTACCATCTACAACTATCTTACCTTTATGAATTGGTTGAAGCCATGACATCGAGCGTAGAAGTGTCGATTTACCGCAACCATTTCTGCCAATTAGAGCAATAAGCTCTCCTTTGCTGGCAGATAAGTTAAGATTCTCCTGCACGGTTACCTCTTTTTTCCCGGTGCGATAACCAATACTCAGGTTGTGTAGTTGAAGAAAATTATCAGAAATATGTGTCTGCAATTCTTGTATCATTGCTCTATCAGTCCTTCAGGCAAATTGAGGTGAATAGTTTTATTGTCTTGATCAATTTGAGTAATGAAATCCTCGGTGGCCGGAATCAAATGCTCTTCATTGTTTTTTCTCACAACAAATAGGGTATTGATAGTTGAATAATCCACATGCTCAATTGTGCCAAGGTTATTTTGATTTTGATCTATTACGTCATAACCAACAAGTAAATCCCATTCCGAATCCAGATATTCCTGGATCTCGGGCATCTCATCTTTTAGTATATAGATATCTATATTTGAATACTTGGCTGCCGTGTTTTCGTCATCAATGTCTTCAAACTTTACTCTTCCTCGTGTGTCAGACATAAAGTTTATCTCCTCGATACGAAATGGGACAAAAATAGAATCCAAATCCATAAAGTAGTAATCAACATCAATGTCGCCAAAACTATCTTGATAATATAGTATGGAAATCTCACCCTTTATGCCGTGTGATTTCTGTAGTCTTCCAATTTTGAATACGTTTTCCTTTGTTATCATATACTTTGTGATTTAGCACTTATCTTTTTCGTTGTCCGCGTCCTGCTCTTACTTTTCTTTTGCTGGCAGCAGGTGCATTACTCACTTTAATATTACCAATAGTGAATGTGGTTGGATCAAGGCTGATTTTGCCTTTTGAAAATTCTCTCAAGTCAGCGATAATTTTTGCATCATCAATCTCTTTGTTCCATTGTGTGTATGATCTTTTCATTTGCATGGCAAGTTGTGCTACCAAAGCATCACGTCTTGCACCATTTTCCATGTCTGCAGCAATGTCAATCATTTTTTCCAATAGTTTGCCATAATGTCTAAATCTCATTGTTGGACGGCTGTAATCAAGCTTGCCTGGACGTGTATGTAACTCCTCTTCGGTAATTACTTCGTATGGATAGTCTATATCTAACTTAAAGTCAGCCATAATAGCTAGGTGATCCCACAAGATGTGCTTGAAGTCATTTACATCCCTAAGGTGAGGAAACATATTTCCCATAATTTCCACAACTGTGTTGGCGCATTGTTTTCTTTCTTCTCTATTTTCAATAGTTAAGCAGTGGTCCACCATGTTTTGGATGTTTCTCCCATAGTCGGGCATCGATAGTTTTTTAAGTTGAGTGTTATATTTCATTATTATCTATTATGTTTATATGCAATCAAAGCAGTGGCTATGTTTAACCACTGTTTTGATTGTCTCTATTTATTGTAATCTATTTAAAAGTTATAGGCCAGTCCTATTCCCAATATTTGACGGAATTGAATTTTCGGTCCTTTCGAAGTTCCATTCTCATCTATATATGCAACATCGTCATCGTATCTGAGAGTTGTATTGAATGTGGCACTTAATAGTTTGTTTATTTTCATGCTAACCAACAAATCCCAATCTATGTCCACGTTGCCAAAACTTTTGTCGTATGCTGTAAAGAAGTCTGCTTTAGAAATTAAGTCCACATTCTCCATTACCTTCAGTTTGTAAACTGTTTTCAGATACGATCCGAATTCTCCCTTGAACTTTTTGCCGGGGTCAACTCCAAACATTCCTGCTTGTGAGAAAACATCATCGCGAACCCAAGTCATTTTTGCTGCCACAGGAGAGTAGTATAAAGAGAAATTGTCCGAAGGTTTGTAGTCTAACCCCAAAGATAATGTCCCGTAGGCTGGCGCTAGTAAGTCAGAGATTCTTTGTCTATTATCCCCATCATACTTATATCCATCTGTAAACTGGGTTTTGAAGTCGAATAAACCAGTATAAAATAGTTTGTCATTAGCTTTATATCCAAGCTTTGAAGCAAAATCAATCTTGTCAGTGCTTTTTCTCACACCTGTGGATGCGGTCCGTGCTAATCCATAATCCAAGGCAAGATTATTTTCCCAAGCCCAGTTGTTTAGCTTGTATGTCAACGCTCCGTTTAGGTACGCGTTGCCGGCAAGTGAGTTTTCGCCACCGCCCGACCAATGTGTCAGTGACGTTTGTGAGAAGTTAATTCCCATTACCCCATCCGCTTTCCATTTTGGGTCTGTAGCCTCTGTTCCCCCTTCTGTTTGTGCATACAATGCAACAGTCATCAATGTTGCAAATAGTAAAGATAATACTTTTTTCATAAATTCTTATTGTTGTTTTGGTTTTACTTATCTTAATTTTAATTTATCACCTTCTTCGGGTATGTATTTATAGCTTTTTTTGTTCAATCTATATAGTTCTCTTAATCTGATGCCATATTTTTGAGAAATGCTATGCATAGATTCTCCTATTTGAACCATATGATGGAAATAAGGTTCATCAGCTCTTTTCTTTTTCTTCTCAAAATAAACAATGTCTCCCTTTTGTAGTGGGAAGCCAATGTGGGCATCATTATATTTTACAAGGTTTTTTTCTTTAAACCCAAATTCATTTGCTATGCTGGCGTATGAATCTCCGTTTACAGCTATTACATATACAAGGCCGTGGGTTTTATATGGTTGATGCTTCCATGTGATATGGCTAAAGTCTTGTTTTGGCGTACTTCCTTTTCTATAGTTTTTGTTATCATAGCGATATAGTTCATAATCTTCTATCAGCTTAATCAACTTGTTGGCATATGCTTTATCTGTGGCATATCCGGATTTTTGTAATCCTCTGGCCCAACCCTTGTAATCGGTAATTGATAGCTTAAACAACTCTCTATACCTAAAGTTGTTGGCCAAAAACTGGGCGTGATCTTCATATGAATCTTCAACGCGTTTATATTTCCTAAAACAGTCATTTGGTGTGTCATCAGCAGCATATACCGTTTCGCCACGCCATCCATTATGGCACTTTATTCCAAAGTGATTGTTTGATCTTACTGATAAGTTGCTTTTTCCTGCACCCGATTCTAGTAACCCTTGAGCAAGAGTGATGGAGGCCGGTATCTTATAATCAGCCATGTTCTTTTGCGCTATATGCGAATATGTATTTATATAAGTCTCATACACTCGTAGTCGAGTTTGAGCTAACAATCCAGCGGGTGTGATTACTGTCAGAATTAAGACTAAGGATGCGAAAATATATCTATATTTGTGACTATTATTCATATTAATAATATATTACAATCTAAATCATATAGTTTATGAAAGAAATCAATTTAACCACAAAGATAAGAGTTTATCCAATAGATGAATGTTCTGATACCGAAAAAAAGCTAATAGAGGCTGCTAAGCTCTCTACACTTGATGCTTATGCACCTTATTCCAATTTTAAAGTAGGTGCAGCGTTGCTTTTGGGTAATGGAGAAATCATTAGGGGTAATAATCAGGAAAATGCCGCCTATCCATCGGGATTGTGTGCCGAGCGTACAGCCGTGTTCTTTGCAAATGCCAATTACCCCGATCAGCCAGTCATTGCAGTTGCCGTTGCAGCTCACTATAAAGGTAAGTTCACTAAAGATGTGATTACACCTTGTGGAGCTTGCAGGCAGGTATTATTGGAAGTGGAAAATAGATATAAGACACCAATGAAAATTCTTTTATATGGTGGTAATGACGAGGTATATCAAATGGATGGAATAAAGAGTTTGCTTCCGTTAAGTTTTGGAGAAGAAATGCTATAATATCAAATATAATCCAAGCTTTTTTATTAACGATAGTCCTAACCATATCAATAAAAGCTGTCTCCAGAAGTTAATACTTTATCTAGAGACAGCTTTTTTATTACCTAATTTGCAGTATGAATAAATTATTGTCGCTTACTTAGTTTACTCACTTGCGAGTTGAATTCTACATTTTCAATAAGCTCTTCAAGCGTAATATGCATTCTCCATTTCCAATAGTGTTGTGGATTTGAAGGGATATTTATCCGTTCATCTTCGGGATGGGTGGAGGATAATTGTTGTGATACCGACATCCAGTCTTGTAGTGGTAATATAACCCACATGGCTGTTGACTGTAGATGTTGTTTTATTATTTGATCACACAGTTGTGGATTACATTCTTGTGGTGCTTCCCCGTGGTGTCCCAAAACGCTGTTATAGTAATATTGAGTGACGTCTCTGTTTTCTGTCCACCATAGTCTTATGGGCGACATGTCATGAGTGGATGTAGTGCTAACAGACAGATAGGGTAGCCTCTCTAGCTTTGTGAATGCTACATTAATGTCTTTTGGCATACGCTGTATCTCAAGACTCAATATTTTTAATTCATTCATTACCGAAGGAACACAATCGGGAACCATACCTAGGTCTTCGCCACAACAAAGCATTTGTGTTGAATCAATTAAAGCAGGAAGTTTTCGCATAGCTTGCTCGCTCCAAAAATAATTGTGACGATGATAGAAGAAATCTTCATATAGCCTGTCAAAAGCCCATTTTGTATTTTGATCCAAATATTGATATGAATATGTGGAATGGGCCGTGATTCGAGGATGAAATCTATTGTGATCAATCCGGTCTCGTACAAATAATACCTCGTTGCAAAGTTCATATAGTCCATCACGAATAGTCGTATTCTTATCATCATTTAGGTTTGCAAAATGATGCTGAATTTTTCTTTGTGTGTTATACTCTTCTTTTAAGTCAAACCGTTGCCATTCTGATACATTGAGGTATTGTGATATCACCTCGTCGGTATATTCTCCAAAAATATTTGATAAAAAAGACTCATGAATAAAAGGCTTTATCATTCTATCCTTATCAAATGCTATACCGGACATGTTTAGCTCTTCGGGATGATAGGGCATAGCCGGGCTAAAATGTCCAAGCAGTCCTTGCACCGAATGAAGTGGAATTTCCCAAATTCTAAAAAAGCCCAAGATGTGGTCTATTCTATAAGCATCAAAGTAGTCAGCCATTTTTTGGAAACGCTTTTTCCACCAATCAAAGTTTTCGTGCTCCATCACCTTCCAATTGTAGGTTGGAAAACCCCAGTTTTGTCCAAAAATAGAAAAATCATCTGGTGGAGCTCCAGTTTGTGTGTCCATGTTAAACAGGTGTGGCGACGTCCAGGCTTCAATACTGTCGCGGTTGATTCCAATTGGGATGTCTCCCTTTAGTGATATCCCTTTTGAATGAGCATATTGCGTAGTTTCTTTTAGTTGTTTGTCCAACAGGTATTGTATGAAGCAATAATAATTAAAGGAGTTCTTTGCTTCGTTATTTTCTTGGACTAATTTCTCTAATACATTCTTGTCATAAACTGAATATTTGCCCCAGCTGCCAAAGTGTGCTGTATTATTGACGTCTCGCAAATGGCAGTAAATAGCATAAGGGAAAAGCCATTCCTGATTATTTGCGTAGAATGTATTATATTCTTTTGTTTTAAGAGTTTTAGCACCTTGTTCTTCAAATAATTGTTTTGTATATCTTGTTTTTAAGTCCAATACCTTTTCATAATCTAAAAATTGGAGTTGATTAAGTTCTGCCGCTTCCTTTTTGAAAGTATTGTTTGCCTGTTTACCTTTTAATGGAAACTGACCCAGTCCAAGATACATTGGATGCAGTGCATAGCTGGAGATAGCGTTATATGGGTATGAGTCGCGCCATGTTTTGGTGGTTGTTGTGTCGTTGATTGGCAATACTTGTATCATCTGTTGAGAAGTGGCTGCTGCCCAGTCAATCATTTTTCGTAAATCAAAGAAATCGCCTATTCCAAAACTATCTTCACTTCTCAACGAGAATACAGGTATGGCTGTTCCGCTTCCTTTGAACGAAAAAGAATCATAATCAAATTGTATTCCAATATCGGCTCTCACATGGTTGTCTGTATCGTCTTCCTCAATATTCAATACTCTGTTGTTGCCATATTCCCAATAGACCACTTCTTTGGATGAGGAGTCTATAATCACCAATTTATATTCGGTGTTTGTTTTTATGTGTTTTAAGTCAAGCACAATTTGCCACTCCCCATTACCTGAATATTCTAGTGGCATGGCTTTATTGATATCCCAGTTTCCAAGATAGTCGGTTTCTCCTACCATCACTAGCTCTTGTTCTCTTTTTACATACGGACAAATTACATTTATCAAATAGCTGGTTTTGTAATATCTGTTTGTTGTTTTGGCTTCATGAGCAAATATGCTGTCGGCAAATGCCGAAGTGAAAAGATAGTTGTGAAATGGCTTGTTTTTCCAATTATCATTTATGCTAAAGTCTTTCGACTTAGTGATATGTATTTTGCGAGTCTTGCCCCACTCAAGCCTCGAGACTCTATTGTGGTCTTTAATTAAATAGAAATATCTTAATATGCCTGTTGTGTTTATATTAACATCTATTTCCCAATACCCATCTTGGTATGTAAGTTTTTTAGCCTGACTTATTTCTAGATTTCCAAGCTCGGGATGCGAGCCACATATGTAAACCTCTTCGCCAAAATTGGTATGGTAATTGATTTTAAATTTTATAGCACTCATAGTACAATTGTTTAGGTGAATAATTAATAAGAGCAAATGTATAAAAAAAGTGGCAATAAAACGATATTACGCGTTTTGTTGCCACTAAGTTTATTATTAGTCTTTCTATATAGTCTATATAAATAGAAGTATCATTATCTGTGCAGTGATTACTCTCAAGAACATAGTAAGTGGATACACAGTTGCATAACCTACTGCGGGCACATCGTTACCTGCAATGGCATTTGCATATGATAGAGCAGGAGGGTCTGTCATACTTCCTGCAATTAATCCCATAAGAGTGAAATAATTAATTTTGAATATTTTGCGACCTATTGTTCCAATAACAAGTAGTGGCACAACAGTTATTATAAACCCATATCCAATCCATACATATCCTCCATTTACGATAGTATCCACAAATCCCTCGCCGGCACTTAGACCTACACACGCAAGGAAAAGTGCTATACCCACTTCTCGAAGCATTAAATTGGCACTCATAGTGGTATAAGTTACCAGACCATATTTGGGCCCAAACTTGCTAATTAGGATTGCTACTATAAGTGGTCCACCGGCTAATCCTAGTTTTACAGGTTGTGGTATGCCTGGGAATGCAAATGGAATACTTCCAACTAACACTCCTAATGCAATTCCGATAAAGATAAATACTAGGTTTGGTTCACGAAGTCTTTTGAGTGAGTTGCCAAGAAATTTCTCTACATTCTTAATAGATTCTGCTGTACCAACTACAGTGACGCGGTCACCTAATTGTAGCTGCAAGCGTGGATCTGCAACCAGGTCAACACCCGCTCTATTGATACGAGTGATATTTACGTCAAATAAGTTTCTAAGCTTCAATTGCCCTATAGCCTTTCCGTTGATTTCAGCTTTGCTAACGTTTATTCTTCGAGAAATTAATTGAGCGTCTAGTTCATTCCACTTATTCTTGTCCATATCTATCTTTTCTCCAATAAGAGCTTCAATAGTCTCTATGTTTTGAAGATTAGTTACAACCAATACCTTATCACCCTCTTTAAGTACCGTTGTAGGCTGTGGAACTTCAATAGAGTTGCTATCTTTGTGTGATAGCCTTGAAAAAACAAAGTCTTTATCGATGAGGCCTTTTATTTCGTGTACTGTTTTATTAAAAATTGCGGGATTTTTCACCACTAACGAAAAGACTTGTGCCTCTGTCATTTTGGAAGCACTAGAGTTGTCAATGCTTAGGTTCTCTTTGTCCACATTTATTCTGAATATAAATCGGTATAAAATCAGACAAGTGATAATACCAACTACTCCGAGCGGATAGGCCACTGCATATCCCATAGCAATACTGGGGTCGTTTGTGCCGGTAGCATCAAAATAGGTTTGCTGTGCAGCTCCAAGTCCCGGAGTGTTTGTTACAGCTCCTGATAATATACCAACCATGGTTGCAATAGGGAGTCCAGTTATTAGATGAATGATGTAGGTGGTGATTACACCAAGAAATACAACTCCTGCGGCAAGCATATTAAATGTGAGTCCTCCTTCTTTGAATGATGCGAAAAAACTAGGCCCCACTTGCATTCCTATTGAGTATATAAATAGAATGAGGCCAAACTCTTTGATAAAATGTAAAATGTGTTCGTCAATTCCCAAGCCTAAATGTCCAAGGAAAATACCAACAAATAAAATCCAAGTAATTCCAAGTGAGATGCCGAAAATTTTTATTCTTCCGAGCAAAATACCAAACGAAATCACTAAAGCCAGCACAAATATTGCGTGTGCAACACTCGTGCCGAATAATAACTCATTAATCCAGTCCATAAATATATGATTTTTTTCTTTTATTTCATTTCATGCAAAGGTAGGCCTTTCAGAAATGAAAGGCAAAATAGATTGCAATACACTTGTTTTATTTTTCACAAACTACCGATACCCAGTGGTCTTTTTCGATATAATGATTAAATACCAATCCATTTTCCAAGCATTTCTTGCTAATAACAGGAATGTCTTTATCATAAAAACCACTCATAATTAATTTGCCTCCCTCATTTAATACTTTTGTGTATGAGGGTATGTCTTCCAATAATATATTACGATTTATATTTGCCAGTATAATGTCATATGTTTCGTCGCCCAAAAGGCTAGCTGCACCTAATTTTACATCAATGTTGGTAATGTTATTTAGTTGTACATTTTCTAATGCATTTTCAAAAGCCCATTCATCAATATCTATAGCAGTGATATGTTTTGCACCTCGCATTGAGGCAAGTATAGCCAGAATAGCAGTACCACAACCCATATCTAGTACTGTTTTGCCTTCTATTTTATTATCCAGAATCTCTTTGATCATTAACCTTGTTGTTTGATGGTGTCCTGTACCAAATGACATCTTTGGATCAATTAGAATTTGATAGTCATATTTGTCTTGTGGTATATGAAATGAGCTATGAATAATGCACTTATCCTCAATGATAATTGGGTTGAAAAAGTTCTTCTCCCATTCTTCATTCCAATTTTTATCTTCTATTGGTTTAAACGAAAACTTAATCTCTACGTCCAATACAAAGTTCTCAATAGTTTTTTCTATTAGCACAGACGAAAATAGTGCACTGTTTATATATGCCAATAACGTGTTATCAGATTGAACAAAGCTTTCGAAACCAATATTGGCTAAGTCGGCCGCTAGGGCATCATAAATGTCTTCTGAAAATGGGGAGCTGTAAAATGTTACTTCTATATATCTCATTGAGTGTTTATATTATTATAATTTGCTACAAAAGTAATATATATTTAAACATCAAGTTCTGAAAAAATATTTAAAAACAAAATAAACTGTTTACTATTGTTATAGCTATGTCCTTTTTTTGAATTTAGAGTATGTGGTTGGTCTTTTTGTTTTACTTTTACGATTTGAAATCAACATTATGAAGAAACTTATAAATACACTACTAGTTATTATATTTTTATCATTGTCGGCATATGGACAAAGTAGTTCTGTGGAATCTCTTATAAATGAAGGAATTAAGCTTCATGATTCAACAGAATATAAAATGGCAATTGAAAAATTTGAATCTGCATTAAAGCTTAATCCCAAATCTACTTTGGCTTTTTATGAATTATCATTGTCTTATCTAGAATTAAAGGACTTTGAGAATGCATCTTTATATAGCACTAAGGTAATAAATTCAAATGATCAATATTTGTTGATAGGGGCTTATGCTGTGAAAAGTGAAGCTCTCGTTGGTATGAATAAAATAGATGAAGCAATTACTATTCTAAAGGATGGCTTGGATAAAATAGGTGAGTCTTATCTTCTTCACTTTAATCTTGCTCTAAATTACTATAAGAAAAATGATTTGGACAAAACTCTCGAGCATGTAGATAGAGCTATAGAGCTAGACAAAACTTTTAGTGGTGCTTTCTTACTAAGTGCGTATGCACAACGTGATAAAGGGCTATGGATTAAAAGTATATATTCGTTTCAAATGTTTTTGTTGCTTGAACCAGATTCGCCACGCGCCAGAAATGCTTTTGAAGAGATGCTGCAAGTTATGAATATAATTCCTGCTTCAACCGATAAGCCCCTGCAGCGATCTTTTATACAAATGCAAATGAACAAAAATAAAGAAGAGGATGCTCATACAACTTTATCTAAAGGAGAACTGTCTAGTGAAATAGCAAATGATAGAGAGATATATTTAAAAATTCAATCTAAATTGGACTCATTAAAAGGTGAATCGGATGAGCTTGATCTCTTTGTTGCTTTTAAAGAGGTGAATGTGCTTATCCTACAAAACCTAAATGATGAAAATGCTACAGATGTAGTACCCGACAACTTTTGGTCTTTCAAGTATCCATTCTTTAAAAGTATCCTTAATTCTGACTACTACGACACCTTCTGTATATACATAAGCGTGTCATATTTCCCCGAATCATTAAAATGGTGGGAAGAAAATCAAAAAGAAGCAGAGAAATTCATAATTTGGTTCGAAAAAGGATAATATTACAATAACAAAAAAGATAGTATCTTTGTAATTCATCTTCAAACCATTTTTATGGAAAAAAATATAGAAGAACAAATATTAGAAGAGTTACGAGAGCCATCAACCCAAAAGAAGGCTTTCGCTAAACTTGTATCTGAATATAATGAACGAATATATTGGCAGATACGAAAAATGGTGTTGTCTCATGATGATGCCAATGATATATTGCAGGACGTGTTTATAAAAGCATGGTTAAATATAGATAACTTCAGGGGTGAGGCTAAGCTAAGCACCTGGTTATACAGAATTGCAATTAACGAAAGTATTACATTTATAAATAAAAAGAAAACTCAAAACAATATATCTATTGATGATGATGATTCTTTCTTGATGAATACAATAGAAGGAGATGAGTTTTTTGATGGAGACGAGGCACAGAAATTATTGCAACGTGCAATACTTACTTTACCCGAAAAACAAAGATTGGTTTTTCAGTTGAAATACTCTCAGGAAATGAAGTATGATGAGATGTCTGAGATACTTGGAACATCTGTAGGAGCACTTAAAGCATCCTATCATCACGCAGTTAAAAAGATAGAAAAGTTTTTAACAGATTCCAATTAAACCTTTACATTATCTAAGTGTCTATCTTACGTAAAAGCATTAATATTGTAGTTGATATGAAGGCAAACATTAATAAAATAAGTGATATAGAAAATAGAAACCCATTTACCGTTCCTGATAATTATTTCGATAATATTGGTGATGAGATAATGAAGAATTTGCCAGAGAAGGAATATCCCGAGCCGGTTAAAGTGACGATGTGGACCAAAGTGAAGCCATGGATTTATATGGCGGCCATGTTTGTGGGCGCATACTTTATGTTGCAGGTTTTGGTTAAGACTAGTGATACTAATATAGGTAATGGACAAAAAACAGATCAGTATTGGTCTGAAATGCAAATAACAGAAGATGAGTTTTATGATTATATAGAGGGTCAATTAATTAATGACGGATATTACGATTACATGTATAATCAGGTTTCATTTTAGTTTTAAACATTCGAATAGTCAATAATAAATTATGAAAAAGAGTACTGTATTTTTAGGTTTAAGTATTTTGATTCTGTTTTCTATGATTTCTAGTGTGGTCGTTGCGCAGTCTAGAAAGATGGATTTGGTAGATTATGAAAAAAGAAAAACCGAATATATAATAAAGGAAGCAGGATTAACAGAAGAGGAGGCTTTGAAATTCTTCCCGGTATTTAATGAGTTAAACAAGAAAAAGTTTGCGCTTCACAAGGGACATCGTGAGATAATTGAAAAAATAAAATCAGGAAGTGAGTCTATATCGAATGAAGAATATAAAAAGATGCTGGAACAAGATGCCGATGTAAAACTTAAAGAGGCTGAGTTAGACAAGGAATATTCAGTTAAATTAGAAAAGGTATTATCTCCTGAAAAGATATATAGAGCACAGCAGGCCGAACGGAAGTTTATGCAGCTGGAGCTTCAGAAATATAGAAGAAGCGAATAGATTTAATAAAAAAACCTCATTGCATAGTGCAATGAGGTTTTTTGTTTTAATCAAATAGGTTATCACTTATTTGATTTTTATTTTCAAAGGATTAGCCTTAGTCACTCTTTCTTTCTTTAGATAATTAGTCCAATCCTCAAAACTGTCAAATCCAGATTTGCTCCATCCGCCTCCCGTATAATAAATATACTCTTTGCCACTAGTGTAGCTGTTAATGCCTAAGAAGTGGTTGTTGGCCAATTTACTATCTTCGTATCCCATCAAATTGATGGCTCCGGTAAATATTGTACCATAGTTCTTATCGGTAGGTACTTGGTAAGCAATTATTCCGTCAGCATTCTCAGCAAATGTTATGTGATTGTCTTTGCCTGACACAATGAATCCTGTGGCCAACTTCAAGTTTGATTTATCATTAGTCTCAAATACCTTTACTACTTTGTTTAGATATTCATTTGCATCTAAAGTAATAATTCTTGTTTCATTAACTTCAGTTTCTCCTACCGTGTAGGGTGCATAGAATAATTTAAACGAAATTCGTAGTGGTCCATTATCTAAAATCTCTACTTTGGTAAAGTTTTTTCCAAGAACTAACTTGTCATCATACATAGGTGCGGTCATACCTAGTCCTAATGTGGGGCCTACTTTGTAAAAGTCCAAGCCTTCACCATGATCATGATGATATGAAGCTTTGCCGGCAAGATCGTCTTTATACCATTTATTGATAATAAGATTTTCTGTCCTTTTAACCCAAATATCTAATCCTCCGCTAATTTCGCCAGTTGCCTGCAAGGCGGGACCATATACTCTGTATGCAACACGATTATTTTCCCACGTAAAATCATCCTTGCGCTCCGGCACAAGTCTGCCATATACTAATGGATCGAAATCATTGGGAGTTCCTGGCATTATCTGATATGTGCTACTTTCTCCATCTTTGAGACTAACTGCAAATATAATTGATGATGGAGTTTCATTTCCATTTGTTATCAACTGAAATGGTAGCTGATCTCCGGACTTGTTAGTCACAATCATTTTTTGTCCTGAATTAAGCGATAGCTTTTTATTGATTTTCTCAAGATCAATCTCCACTATTTCATTGTTTCGCTCAATATTGGTTGGATTTGTAACTGTCACCTTAACCATTCTTTGCTTGGTAGTACAAGAAGAAAAAGAGAGAGCAGCTATAGATGCTATAATGAATAACCAATTTGCTTTTCTTATCATGAGCCTGTTTTTATGGTTGTTTTCCTATATAAGCCAATATTCCACCGTCAACATACAATACGTGTCCGTTTACGAAGTTTGAAGCTTCGGAAGCCAAGAATACTGCAGGTCCTTCCAGGTCTTCGGGATTTCCCCAACGTCCTGCAGGTGTTTTTGAAATAATAAATGAGTCGAAAGGATGTGGCGATCCATCTGCTTGCTTTTCGCGAAGTGGCGCCGTTTGCGGTGTTGCAATATATCCCGGACCGATTGCATTACACTGAATATTGTATCCACCATATTCTGAACATATGTTTTTGGTAAGCATTTTTAATCCACCCTTTGCTGCTGCATAAGCAGATACGGTTTCTCTACCAAGCTCGCTCATCATGGATGCAATGTTTATAATTTTGCCATGACCTTTTTTGATCATTGCAGGGATAACTGCCTTTGAAACGATGAATGGACCAATAAGGTCTATATCAACTACCTGACGGAAGTCTTCAACGCTCATCTCGTGCATGGGGATGCGCTTGATTATTCCGGCATTATTTATCAGAATATCAATAATACCAACCTCTTCTTCAATCTGGGCAACCATTTTTTGAACTGCAACTTCGTCTGTCACATCACAAATATATCCAAATGCATCTATTCCTTCTGCTTTGAAGTCTGCAATACCTTTGTCTATATTCTCTTTGCTGCGACCGTTAATTGCAATTTTTGCTCCCGCTTTTGCTAGTGCCTTAGCCATAGCGAATCCTATTCCATAGGATCCGCCGGTAACTAGGGCAACTTTACCATCTAATCTAAAGTTTACCATCTTGTCTTATTCTGTATTTGTAAGTTCGTATTATTTTAACTCTGTAATTTTTGAGAAGTCTTGATCACCATAGTCTAGGTTCTCTCCGGCCATTCCCCAAATGAAAGTATAGTTTGAAGTGCCCGCACCTGAGTGTATAGACCACTCTGGTGAAAGAACTGCTTGCTCGTTGTGCATCCATATGTGACGAGTTTCATCTACCTCACCCATAAAGTGACATACTGCCTGATCTGCCGGAACCTCAAAATAAAAATATGCCTCCATTCTGCGAGAATGCACATGGGCAGGCATGGTGTTCCATACGCTTCCGGGTGCCAACTCAGTCATACCCATCTGAAGCTGACATGTTTCTAATACCTGGTTAACAATCATCTTGTTGATGTTGCGATGATTTGATGTTTCCAACGATCCCATTTCTGCTACTTCAGCATCAGCTTTAGTTATTTTCTTATCGGGATAGTTGCGATGTGCAGTTGCAGAGTTAAAATAGAATTTTGCAGGATTGTTTTTGTCCTTACTTTCAAAATATACTTCTCTGTCTCCTGATCCTAGGTATAATGCCTCTTTGTAATCAAGTTCGTATGTTTCGTTTCCTACTTTCACAATTCCGGGACCTCCCACATTGAAAGTTCCAAACTCGCGTCTCATCAAAAACACTGGTTGTTTTAATGGTTCTATTGCTTCTAAGTGAAGGGTTTCATTAACCGGCATTGCGCCTCCTACAATCATTCTGTCATACATAGAGTAAACCATGTTTACTTCATCTGCCGCAAAGACTGTTTTAATCAAGAAGTCGTTTCTTAATCTTTCGGTTGTGTAATTCTTTGCATCTGTTGGGTTTGTTGCGTAACGCAATTCGTAATTAGTTTTCATTTTTATATTAATTGATGATTAAATTCATAGAAAGTACAAATATAGCTTTTTAATTTTGTATGTGGATGTGCACAAATACTAATCTTTTTTAAATAGAGTCTAGTTAGCTGTGTTTGTGCAATATGTGCTATTGGATTTGTTTTAAAAAATCAGATGTTGCTTTATCTATCATATCCATATCTTGAGAAATAAACAGAGCTTTTAACAAACTAACGTCCGTGGCAGCACCACCCTTTGGACCACGTTTGGTGATAACTCGGTAAGCATCTACTACATTTAGGATAGGAAGCTTGGCATATGTGGAAATATCTGATACAGACTGCTCCCAGTCTTTATTTGCTAATTGATGTCTATTCCACACAGCGCCCATTAGATTTCTTTTTGACACAGAGCCTTCCATTCTGGAATGGTGTTTTAGTATAGGCACGTTTATCCACTTGTCAGCTTCTAATATGGCGTGGTGAATTTCTATATTATTTATATTCAAGCCATGGGGTAGGGATACCGGCTTGTAATGAAAATGCATATTAGCCGGCAAAACCTTTGCACCTGCCTTTTGAGCCGCTTTGAGTATGCCGCTGTTTGTATAACTATTTTTCCAATAGTCAATAGTGTTGTCAAACAATGTCACTTCGCTAGCTCCGGCGCCAAAACACTGTTTAATGATTTCGGCAACTAATTGTGGGTTCGTATTAGCAGCCTGCAGTTCGCTTGCGTCCCACTCAATTGTAGGTTTGATACACACCTTGTCACCTTTTGAGATGAATTTGCTTATGCCTCCCATTTGCTTGATACCTTTTCTAAACATCTGGCTGGGCTCGCCTCCTTCTATTTTAGTTACACCTTCATATGAGGTTATAAAAACATCATTTGATGAATTTGCAGCAATCTTAGATGCAAAAATGTTTTTAGAACTAATTAGTGATATGCCCGAAAGCACTGTACTTTTTAAAAATAGACGACGGTTCATTCTTTCCTTATTTATATTGGTTTGTATGCTAGAATTACAAATTTAATCTAATTCCTCCATAAACGGTAGTTCCGGGCATTGGAAATCCATAGTTTATCTCATATTTTTGATTTAATAGGTTTTCGCCCTTTGCAAATAAGCTTATGTGATTGTTTAATTTGTAATTAACACGAGCATTCCACAACACAAAATCCTCTGTTACTGCTTCTGGCTTTAGTGTTGTGTATAAATTTGCTATGTACTGAACTCCCGTGCCGATATGCCAATTCTTGAAGTTGTATGATCCGCTTACATATAATTTATGTTCGGGCGATGCAACTATCTTGTGCTTCATATGTAGGTAGCTATAGTTTGTGCTGATCTTTAATCCATCCAATACCTGATATGTAGTACTTATTTCTACTCCTTTGTTTTCTATCTTGCCTGAGTTTATATTCAGAGGTTTGCCGTCAATGATAGTTGTCTGAATCATATTATCGCCCTTAATATAGAATAGGTTCAATCCCAGGTTTATTCTGTTGCTTGCCAATGATTGAAGTAGTGATAGTTCATAATTCATTAGCCTTTCGGGCGTCAACTCCTCATTTCTTGGAGGAAACATATACATTTCTCGAATAGTAGGGTTTCTAAAGCCCTTGCTTATTATTGCTTTTAGTGCCGTAGTGGCTGTGGGAATATAGCTTAGTCCAAACTGAGGAATCCACTCCGAACCATTCTTTTCGTGATAATCCAATCTAATCCCCTCATTTAGTGTAAGCCTGTTATCAAAAATACTTTGTTGTGTATTAATAAATCCGGCAAGAGTATTAAGATGAACTTTTGCAAGCAACGAGTCCGGCTTAGATATTTCGTTCACAAACTTATTGTTGGCCTTGCCACCAAATGTTTGATAATCTAATCCTGCAGTTGTTTTGTTTCCCTCAAACAGATTGTAAGATTGATTTATAGAAACCCCAATCATATCGTCATTAGACTTGAATCGGTAGGGTAGTGGCGCCTTTCCTTCTTGGTAGCCATCATTAATATAGTGAGAACCAAAATTATAGTAAAGCTTTATCAGTCCTGACGAATTATCGTATCGGTTTTCAATTGCTATAGATGTAACACCACGCTTTGTGGTGGCATCATTATCTTCCAGCAGGTTTGTTATAAGTCCCGGATTTGAAGAGTGTGTGTTAGCCAAATTGATATCTGCAAAGGTGGTCCAATTATTATTTATATCATATCCAGCTTTGGCATAAATATTTGCTTGTTCAAAATCCATATTATTTCGGTGACCATCAGATTTTGTGTAACCAAAATCCAGATTGGCAAAGAACTTATTTGTGCGATGTTGTGCAGACACCTCTGCTATGCCCGTATTGTAGCTTCCATACATTAGCTGAGCAGTGGCTTTAGTGCCATTTTGTTTTTGCTTTTTGGTTATGATATTTATCACTCCACCCATTGCATTAGAGCCATACAGAACTGAGGCGGGACCACGAACTACTTCTACTCTCTCTGTCATCACAGATTGGTAGCTGTCGGCAATGGGGTGTCCCATCAATCCCATATACTGAGGGTGTCCATCAATAAGAATTAATACACCCGTGGTGGGCGATCCTCCTACTCCGCGAATGCTCATTCCACCTGCCGAGCCTCCTGATACTCCATAGCCCGCCACTCCGCGCTGAGTTATGAATAAACCGGGCACTTCTTCTGTAAGCATTGGCAGAAGAGATGGTTCTAGTCTGTCCTTAATTTGTTGTTGGTTTATCACAGTAATGCTCATCGGAATGTTTTTTAGATTCACACTGGGCATTGATCCGGTTACTACAACTTCATTTAATTTTATTGAATCATTTATGGGTAGAGCGTTATATGCGCTAGTTTTGCCGCTATGGGCAAATACTACGGAACTGAAAGCTAAAGCAATAGTAGTTGCTTTTAATTTTATAAAATCCATGGAAACTTAAAACAATCTTCGTTATATAGTGCGTAGTCGGCATTGCCATTCACTGCAAAGGTTTTTATTTCTTTTGCACCTTCCAGTAGTTTTAGTGCATAGCTGACAGTTGCCCCTGTTTTTATTCTGTCTTCTACCAACAGAATTGTTTTATCTTTAAAATCAAAATCAATTGGAGAGATAAGTTTTGGACTATCATATCTTGGCTTTTGCGATGGGTCGCGTAGGTTTATTTTTAATAGCTTTATCTCCGTATCTAGTCTTTGATTGATAATTGCAGCGGGTATGATGCCACCATTGGCAATTGCTACAATTAAATCAAAGGTTTCGTGAAATTCAATTTCACGAAACCTTTCTAATACTTCTTCAAAATCTTTTCTAATTATCATTGTCGTAGTTTTGTTTGTAGTTCTATTATGCTTTAGATAGTGCTTTCAAAACAAAGAACCCACCAAATAGTTGAAATAGAATGCCGGGTAACCCAATTCTAACATCCTGAAGGGCTACATATAGGCTTTGTGTGGTGCCCCACTCAAAGGCTATGCCCAGCAACTGATATGCTACAATTGCAATCAGTATTCCTACGAAAGATATTTTTTTGAAATATTTTGCTGCCATTGCTGCCGCTATTGCCAATATTATAGACTTAACCAGGATGGCCGGCAATACTGCCATAGGGGGCATCCCAAAAAGTAAATTATTAACCACCGGTGACATTATGGCTGTTAGTAATCCAACATTGATTCCATACTTGTATGCACCTATTAAGGTGAAAAAGTATATTGGCAAGAATATAAATCCTCCTTGCGGAACTAAATGCGCCAATTGTGGAAATAGTATATTCCCAATCACAAAGATGATTGTAAATAAATATGTCTTTACATCACTCAAACTGAGTAAATAGAGTTTAGCTGTTGTCATAATCTTTTTGTTATATAGTTATTTGATGATATTGCTTATAAGCATTGTTGTGGCTCACTGTTTATGTACACAACCGAAGGACGAAATTATAAAATATATTTGACATAACAGTATAATGAGTGGGATAATAAAAAAGTTCTCCAATCTTTTGTTGCAAAGATAATGGAGAACTTTAAATATAGTTGTGTTCATCAAAGAGAATAAATCCTGCTTGATGCTCGTATATGCTTCCTAATTATTAAAATGTAAGAAGTCCTTCACCGCTCATTTCGGGCGCTTTCTCTATTCCCAAAATCTGACACATTGTAGGTGATACGTCTGCAAGGATACCACTTTTTACTTTTGCATCTTTGTTTTCTGAGATGTAAACAATTGGAACAGGGTTAAGTGAGTGAGCAGTATTTGGAGTGCCATCCTCATTGATTGCATAATCTGCATTACCGTGGTCTGCAATTACAATAGTTTCATAACCATTTGCATTTGCTGCTTCGATAACTTGCTTCATGTATTTGTCAACGGCTCTCACGGCATCTTGAATTGCTTCTTTCACACCTGTGTGACCCACCATGTCGCCATTTGCAAAATTAAGTACTATGAAGTCATGCTTTTGAGTGTTAAGAGCCTCTTCCATTGCATTTGCAATCTCTGGAGCACTCATTTCTGGTTTCAAGTCGTAAGTTGCAACCTTTGGTGAGGGTATCAAAATACGAGACTCTCCCGGAAATTCTGCTTCGCGTCCGCCTGAGAAGAAGAATGTAACGTGTGGAAATTTCTCAGTTTCAGCTACACGTAGTTGTGTAAGTCCAAGGCTTGAAACGTGCTCTCCCATTGTGTTAACCACATTGTCTTTGCCAAAAATGATGTTCATACCCTTGAATGTGCTGTCATATGGAGTCATAGTGAAGTACTGCAGAGGCATGGTTTTCATTTCATACTCAGGCATATCTTGCTGTGTAAGCACAATAGTTAATTCCTTAGCACGGTCGTTACGGTAGTTGAAGAAGATAACCACATCGTTGGCTTCAATAGTAGCAACAGGTTTTCCTTCGCTGTCAGTGTTTACAATTGGCAAAATAAATTCGTCGGTCACGCCTGCGTCATATGATGCTTGCACGGCTTCTGCCATGTTTGTAAATGGTTGGCCTTCACCTTTAACAAGTAGGTCGTATGCTTTTTTTACACGCTCCCAGCGTCTGTCTCTGTCCATTGAATAGTATCGTCCAATTACAGAGGCAATTTTGCCTGTAGATTTTTCCATGTGGGCTTCAAGCTCTTCTATAAAGCCTTTACCGCTTTTTGGGTCGGTGTCTCTTCCGTCCATAAATGCATGAACGTATGACTGCTCAACTCCATACTCTTTTGAAATATCTAGTAGTTTTTTTAGATGTTCCAATGAGCTGTGTACGCCTCCGTCAGAAACTAATCCTAGGAAGTGAATTTTTTTGTTGTTGTCTCGGGCATAGCTATATGCTTTAATGATTTCCGGGTTTTGAAGTATTGAATTATCATTACATGCACGATTGATTTTTACTAAATCTTGATATACAATGCGGCCTGCACCAATGTTTAGGTGACCTACTTCAGAGTTTCCCATTTGTCCGTCAGGCAAACCTACGTTCTCGCCCGAAGCTAATAGTTGTGCATGAGGATATGTTTCAAGTAACCAATCCCAGTATGGAGTTTCAGTATTGTAAATCAAGTCTGACTCTGATTTGTTGCCAATACCCCAACCATCCAAAATCATTAATAATGCTTTTTTTCTCATTTTATTTATGTCTTTTATTAATTGTATAACCCTAAAACTTTTATTTAGGTGCAAAAATAATCATTTTAATCCTCTTTGTTGTAAATTAAATAATGAATTTTGTTATTTCATCTCAATTCTTTTGGTAAAGGGCAATATAATTTTACTTGAACAAAATCAATTGTCTTTATCAGTGAAATTCTTTTTACACATTTCCAATTCTGGTTTTACCGTAAAACTAATTTTTCACCTGGTCCAATTCTGGTTTACCCGTAAAACTGGTTTCTCATCTGGTCCAATATTGGACTACGATGAAAAACTTTATTTTCTACCTTTCCACAATTGGACTAGCCATGAAAAGGCCCTTTTTTAACAATCATCTGCAAAGAAAATGCAAAATCAGCGACGAGAGTGTTAAGGCCTGTTAGCAAAGTGCTCAAAAAGGCCGTTTTTTCGCCCCGTCCAATATTGGACGAGCATGAAAAATCCTTTTGACTGCCCCGTCCAATATTGGACGAGCCGCAAGAACCTTTTAGAGGTTAAGACATGCTAATGGAAATGCATGTCGAACTCTTTGGATGTTAAGACCTGCTAACAGAAAGGCATGAAAACCCTGTTTTTCTGCCCCGTCCAATATTGGACAAGCTTCTCAAAACATTTTTTCATCCCGTCCAATATTGGACCAGCCATAAAAAACATTTTTGACTGCTCCGTCCAATTGCGGAATGGTAGGAAAATCATCTTTGACATCGTAGTCAAATATTGGACCAGGTAAATAAAACGTTTTTGCAGGTAAGCCTCTTTTGGGAAAGACAAAAAAATAAGGCTGCCTCAAATATTTGAGACAGCCCTAAGGTTGTATTTATAAAAATCGAGTGTTATCTCACAAACGTTTCTAGCAACTTGGTAGAAACACTTGGTGTGATAATAGCTGTTTTGGTATCTGCAGGAATTAAAACGGACTCGCCCTTATTGATGATAATCGAATTTCCTTCATTGTCTGTCAATGAGCAGTGTCCTTCCATACATATATATATAGTGAAGGAGTCTCTGTTTTGATAGTCTCTGGAAATAGCAACATCAATGTCTAGCAAGTTGGTTGTGAAATACTCACAAGAGGCCAGCTCCACCGGATTATTAATTTGTGGAGTATAATCAGTTTTGTAGCTATCTAATACTTCAAAGTTTATTGCATCTTTGGCTAGTTCTGTGTGCAGCTCCCGTTTATTTCCTTGATCGTCTGTGCGCTCATAGTCGTAAATGCGATATGTTATGTTAGATGTTTGTTGAATTTCGGCCACAAAGCATCCCGACCCAATTGCATGAACTCTGCCGGCAGGTAGAAAAAACACATCGCCTGACTCTACCTCATATTTTTTTAGATATTCGGTAAAGGTGTTGTCCTCTACAGTTTCTTCATATCTGTCGGGGCTTAGCTCTTTCTCAAATCCTGAGTATAGAAAAGCGTCTTTTGATGCATTTACTACATACCACATTTCTGTTTTGCCAAACGAATTGTGACGTTCCTTTCCTAATACATCATCGGGGTGTACTTGTATTGACAGGTCGCTCTTGGCATCAATAAATTTTATTAGCAATGGAAAAGTGTCTCCATATTTGTCATAAACTTTTTTGCCTACTAGGTTTTCTTTTGCTTCTGACAAAAGATTGTCGAGCGATTTGCCCTCTAAGTCGCCGTTGGCAACGACCGAGACATTGCCTTCAACTCCTGAAATTTCCCAACTCTCTCCGATATTATCGTGATCTGTTTCGATACCTTTGAATGGTGCAATATCTGAACCACCCCAGATCATGGGTTTCAGAATTGGTTGAAATTTTAATGGATATAATTTCATCTCTTATGTTATATAGTTTAATTTGAATTATTTTTTCTTTAGTACAAATGCTGTTCTGGATGGAATATATGTTGATAGCCAGCCCTTGTGGTCTTTTGCATATAGTTCGTCAAACAGGGTGAAGTGGCTAATGGTTTCATCAATGTGTCCATAGCCGCCAAATTGTGGGCTGTCGGTGTTTAATACAACTTTATATTCTCCTTCCGGTGCCAAAAAGCCATAATCGCTATATGATTTGCTTGGATGAAAGTTGAATACAAATACTAAATCTCCACGCATATAAGCCAATACGCTATCTTCATCTTTATCCCAAAGCTTAACTACAGGTGTGTCTTGAAAATTGTCAATAGATTTTATTAGTTTTATCATTGCCTTTTCAAAATCGCCTAAGTAGTGATATTTTAGATTGTTGTCGTCTACAAGGTTCCACTGGCGTCGTGCATGCTTGTATGACCAGTTATTACCTTCACGCGGAAAATCAATCCACTCGGGATGCCCAAACTCATTACCCATAAATGTTAAGTAACCACCATTAATAGTACTTGCAGTTACTAGTCTTATCATTTTGTGAAGGGCAATGCCTCTATCAACTTTGAATGAACTGCTCATTAATTTTGACATAAACCAATACATTTCCGCGTCAATTAGGCGGAATATTATGGTTTTGTCGCCAACCAACGCCTGGTCATGGCTCTCTACGTATGAAATAGTTTTTTCGTCGGCACGGCGATTTGTATTTTCCCACCATATGGCCGTAGGATGCCAATCTTCATCTTTCTTCTCTTTAATGGTTTTAATCCAGAAGTCGGGGATGTTCATTGCCATGCGATAATCAAATCCATAACCTCCTTTTTTGATATCTAGAGCCAGTCCCGGCATTCCGCTCACTTCTTCGGCAATAGTTATGGCATTGGGATTTATTTCATGAATCAGCTCATTAGCCAATGTGAGATAGGTTATGGCATCGGGGTCTTGACCGCCATTGTAATAGTCTCCATAGTTGGTAAAGCTTTCTTCCAAACCATGGCTGTAGTATATCATTGATGTGACTCCGTCAAATCTAAACCCGTCAAACTTATATTCTTCTAGCCAAAACTTGCAGTTGGATAATAAGAAATGCAATACCTCATTTTTGCCATAATCAAAGCAAAGCGAATCCCATGCAGGATGGTTGCGGCGGTTTTCATCTTTATGGAAGTATTGTTCGTAGCTGCCGTCTAATCTGGCAATGCCCTCTAGTTCGTTTTTCACTGCATGCGAGTGCACAATGTCCATAATCACGGCTATGCCCATCTCGTGTGCGGCATCAATTAAAGCTTTAAGCTCGTCGGGAGTGCCGCTACGTGATGATACTGCAAAGAAATTGGACACATGATATCCAAACGATCCATAATAGGGATGCTCCTGAATGGCCATTAGTTGTATGGCGTTATATCCATTTTCTTTTACCCTGGGTAGTATATTCTCTCTGAACTCATTGTATGTGCCAACTTTTTCTTCGGATGTTGACATCCCTACGTGGCTTTCATAAATTAGTAGTGGGGATGTGTCGGGCTTAAACTTATTTATTTTAAATGTGTAAGCTTGTTCCGGATCCCACACTTGTGCACTAAATATGTGTGTCTGTGTGTCTTGAACTACTCTTTTGCTGTAGGCAGGAATGCGCTCACCTCCATCTCCGGGCCAGTCAACCCACAATTTATAGATATCAAGGTGTTTTAATTTACCCAGAGGAAGCTTGAGCTCCCAATTTCCATTATCAACCTTTTTAAATTTATACGATTCTTGTCTTGTCCAATTATTAAACTCACCTATCAGGAAGATGTTGGTAGCATTTGGTGCCCATTCGCGCAATATCCATTCCTTTGATGTTTTGTGCAGGCCATAATAATCATGTCCTGATGCAAATTCGGTCATAGAGAGTTTTGAGCCTTGTGTCAACTCCTGTTTTTTGCTTAGGAAATGATTGTGCCTATTGGTAATTGTTTCTTCAAAGGGAGTTAGCCATGGATCGTTTTTTATAATATCTAGCATAATAAATAAGTTTATATGGTTATATTTATACTATAATGTTCTGAAATTATGATTGTCGCAAAATAAGTATAAGCAGCTCGCTATTTTTACTTATTATCGCAAAGATAGCAGAATTTATGAACACTTTCTTTTATCATATATCAAAATAAGGTTTTTGTACAGTAAAAACTATAAAAAATAATGTATCTTTGCTTTATAAAAATAAGTGTAAACTTTTATATTGTGATGAAAAAAACGCTATACGTAATATTTGCTCTGATAATGTCTTCTGCTTTGATGGCTCAAAGTGGACAAATGACCTGTGATTTGGGATTTACCTTTCAAATTGGTTCTAATCCTAATTGGGGTCAGAATGAACCCATAATTACTGAAGTTGTACCCGGTTCGCCAGCTGATAAAGCGGGACTAAAGAGTAATGATATAATACTTGAAGTAAATGGCAATGGCACTTATTTGAAGCCGGCTTATACTATATTATCTTGGTTCGACGAGGTAGATCACTCTATGTCGATAGCAATCCGCAATTTTGAATATTCATTTAAGTTGTTGCAATTGCAAAAAAATTGCAGATTGTCTAATGCAATTAGTGAGATTCAGCTGGCTCCGGTTTTTTCTTTCTATAGCTTGGAGGATGTTCAAGACCGAAAATTCACTATTCCGATTACTACAAAATCTAACGATGATATTGATTTCTTTAATTATCGCACTTTTGGCTTTGCTCCCTATGATGCTAGCACAAGTGCTATGGACGAAAGAATAAATGCAATCATTGCCAGATACTTAACACAAATGGGATTAAAGCAAGACAACTCTGATCCTGATTTTGTGATACAAACTTTCTATAGCTACGAAAGTAACTCATTATATAATGTAGATGTAGCTAGTGAAAATGCAAATAATTATAGCTGGAGGTTTGATACGAGAAACAATCAAATGGTGAAAATTCCGGCATATGATGCATCCATGCCTGTTAAGATAAACGAGATAATGTTTAATCTGGAGTTTGGAGTTAGATTTTTTGATAGAAAACTAACAGAGGCGGGTACTTCTGCTTTGGTGTTTGAGAGCGAATTGAAAGAAAAACTTAGTTCAAACTATGGTTTGATGGAATATTTGGAGTTGAATCTGCCACTAATGCTGATGAAGTTTCCAAATTTCAAAGATAAATCAATAGGCAAGTATCATGTTAAGTTTACCAGATTCAATTATACCGGCTTGAGCTATGATATAAATGATTTGAAAACAGTGGTGAATGTTGATCCAAATTCGCCGGCTGACATTGCAGGTATTATGCCAGGCGATGTTATAGAGAGCATTCAGGGTATAGGTTTTAATCATACAGCAAAGTCTTTGACCGAAAGCTACAGAAGATTTATCCTTGAAACAATGAAGTATCGCAATCAGAATACAAAATATACTGATGCAAACGGATATAGCAACGCAATGTTTTGGGACATTACACATTATTATAATATATATAAGGAACTATCCGGAAATCGTAATTATAAATCAGGCTTCAGTTATTTGTTCTCATTTAATCAATATATAGACTGGGAGCAGTCTCACACGCTAAAGGTAGTGCTGAAAAGAGGGAACAAAAGAATGACTGTAGATGTAAAACCAAGTTTGGAGCGTTATACGCAAATACATGTTGAATAGGTATCTGTCTGTGTATCAGCTCACGTTAAAACAAACTTCAAATTTCTTGAAAAATA
>CAZSKF010000004.1:0-42630 GCA_964607405.1 uncultured Proteiniphilum sp.
AATTTAAACAAATTATTAATATGAATTCTGTTGCATTTAAAACTTGAATTCAGCAATTGATAAATCAATATGATTAAGAATAATTTTTATTTCCGATTGTGCATTGCAGGGTTGCTGCTTTTTGGTGCGCTTCTATCATCATGCAGTGAGAAGGGTGTGCAGGGGTGTGCAGAGATATATGTTGACTTTGATGAGGTGCGTGACTTGGATTTGAGCACACAGCCAATTGTGCAGTTGGAGGAGATGGACGAGTCGCTGCTGGGAAGGGTAGATATTTTGCTTTTGCACAAGGATAAGATAATAATGCGCTCGAGGGGAGAGTTGTTTGTTTTTAATAGAGACGGCAGCTTTGCCAATAAAGTGGGGCAGAAAGGCAATGGGCCTGCTGATTATATTGATTTGAACTCTTTCTTTATGAGGGGTGATACCTTGCTTGTGTATGATGCAGGGGCGCTTAGGGTGCTTAAATACTCGTTGGATAATGAAATGCTGGGCTCGGTTAGTGTATCGGACAATTATGATGAGGTGACTCCTAACTATATAATCCCCATTTCGGAGGGGAGGTTGCTTTCTAGAAACAGGTTTGGTGGTGAGCATCGCAGTATTCCTACTTACAGTATTTTGGATGATGGTTTTAATATCAAGTCTAGTATTGAGGGGAGGATTATAGATAGTGGTATTTCAACTTTTAATAATTTCTCGCCCTACAATGATTATGCTTTGTTTTGGGAGCTGATGAATGATACAATATTTTCGGTAGTTAGCGAAACTGAGTATGTGCCCGTGTATTTTGTTGATTTCAATTCAAAATCTATTCAAAAGATTATTAAAGGATTGGATATATATGATGCTCTTGTGTTGTCAAACGAGCCGGATAATAAGGATATGTATGCCTCGCTAGTGGGTAATGTGCACAAAAGGGGTAGTGTGCTGATGTTTACTTTTGTGTATCAGGCGGCTGTTCACCTGGTGGTTTATGATGATAATACTAATGTTTCTAAGGTTTATAGATTGGTGTATGATGCAAAACAGCCCGAGCCTTTGCTTTATTACAACAGTGATGCTTTGATGGTGGTTGTGTCGGATGCTGAGTCTGAGGCTAATCCTTTGCTGGTTGAAATTAGTTATGATGATATTATTTAAAGAATTAAAGTATATGATTAAGTATCAACTTGCTTTGTGGATTGTGGCAGTGATTACTTTGGGCTCGTGTGGGGGCGGTGGTGTGGAGTCGTATATGGCTTTTGATGACGTTGAATATGTTGAGGAGTTTCCCTTGGTGCGCAAATTGCAAAGTGGCAATCTTCCCAATATTGATGTTATTGGAACAAAAAGCTTTGCAATCAGAGATTCGATTATGATTCTTTCAACCACGCATAGGGATAGTCTGTGGGTGTTTTTGTCGTTGCCGGGTTATCAAAAAATAGCTAGAGGGCTGAAGCTGGGAGGTGGGCCAGATGAGTTTGTGGGTGCTCCTAGTGTGGCTAACAACACTAAGTTTTATAACAAAGATGGGGCATTGTTTGCATATTTGTTTGATGGCCAAAAGGGTAAATTGATGGATTATGATGTTACTAATACCTTAAACACTGGTGATATGAGCCTGAGGTTGATCAAAGATTCATTGTCGAACTCTATCTTTAGCATTGTGCCAATTAATGATTCTCTTATTATGCTAAGGGGTATTGCCAAAAATG
Source organism: uncultured Proteiniphilum sp. (assembly GCA_964607405.1). Lineage (GTDB taxonomy): Bacteria > Bacteroidota > Bacteroidia > Bacteroidales > Dysgonomonadaceae > Petrimonas. The sequence goes on from CAZSKF010000004.1 coordinate 1,698, forward strand.
CAACAGCATTAGACAGAACTGTTTTGGATCTCTCTACCAATAGTAAATATCCGGTGATGAGTAAGCTTAATGATGCTACTATTGAGCCTGGTGAAGATATTAATATCTTGTCAGCAATAATTAAGCACAATCCTGCTAATGATATTGTTGTGGAAATGCCTATTGGTCTCAACTATATTAATATGTACACACTGAATGGCGAGTTGTGTAAAACTATTTGTGTTGGCAAGAAAATGCTTAGCCTAGAGAAAGTGCAACGCAAAATGAGGTGGGACAGGCCCTATACTTTTGCCGATTTGAGATTGTTTCAAAACTTTTGGGGTGTGCTTTTATTAAACGAAACGGAACTTAGTTTTCAAACCATTCGCAAAAATAAGCCTTCGGTTTTGCTTTTTGATTGGGATGGTTATCCTCTGGCCAATCTTAAACTAGATGATAATGCCACATCTTTTGATATCAATTTCGCATCTGGCGAATTGATTACTTTTGATCATCAGACGGAGTTGTTCAAAACTTATTTGATTGGGGAGATACTTGGGGAGATGTAGTTCGTTGTGGTGATGTTTTCATTACAATTAATTATCACGCTGTGGCACATATGCAAAAAGGGACTGCCCCGAATTGAAGCAGCCCCATTGCAAGTAGAGTTTAGAATAAAAATGAAGTGGTATTGTTATCTTTCTTGTATTTTACCTATTCCGTTTTTAGATACTTTTTTGACTTCAGGTTTGCCATAATAGCTCACATTGCCCACGCCGCTGCTCACTACGTCTATGGATTGGGCAGCGTGGCACTTTACGTTGCCCACGCCATTGGCCCTCACGGTGAGGTGTTGTGCTATCATCTCATCGGCCTGAATGTTGCCCACGCCTTCTGATTTGTAGATGGCTGTTGTGGTTTTGCCTTTTAGTTTCACATTGCCCACGCCCTCATAGTCGATGTCTAGATTGTTGCAGATAAGGTTTTCGGCACTAAGATTGCCTACGCCTTCGTAGTCAATTTTTAGGTTGTCGGTTTCTACCGTTTTTGTGAGGAGGAAGTTGCCCACGCCTTGCTGATCTATTCTTGTGAGTTGTGGTGAGCTTATGAATATTGTAAGCTTTAGATTTTTAAATTTCTTGCCATTGTGCAGCTTCTTGTCAATAGATCTGATGATTAGTTTGTCGCCATCCGTGGTTATGGATATGTTGTTTACCGCCACTTCATCGCCCTCTGCTCTTGCAGATGTTTCGCCGGTTTGCACAAATTGTATATTGCCTACAGTTTCTGCATCAATCTGGCAGAAAGATGAGATGTTGAATTCTTTTACAAAGTCAGATGCGCCTTTGTCGCCGTTTTGTCCTTGACTTTGGCTTTGTGCGCACGCTGTCATGCTGATAGTTGTAAGAATAACTGTTAGTGTTGTTAATAATGATTTGATTCTCATAATTGTAATAATATTTAGTGAGTTTATTTCTCTAATAGTTCTAATATTTTTAGGCGAAATGCAAATTCATACTTTGCTTGTGCCTCATCTGCCAGGGTTTGTGCGAGGTTGCTCTTTGCCTGAAACAGTTCGAAGGCATTGGCACGGCCGCTGTCAAATTTCTCTTGTGTGAATCTGAATGACTCCAAGCCTGCCTTTTCGGCCTTTTGGCTTGCCATCCATTTGCTTTGTGCGCCTTTGGCATTTTCAAATGCTTGCTCCACACGTTTGCGAAGCTCTATCTTCACTTTGTCTATTTCTATTCTGTTGCTTTGTGCTGCCAGCTGTGCTTGACGAATGCTGTTTCGGGTTTGAAACTTGGTGAAGATGGGTATCTGCAAGTTGAAGCCCAACGAATTACTCATATTGTTTCGGAACTGACTTGAGAATGCCGGGTTGTCTCGTCCGCCCATATTGTAGTATCCTGTTCCCATGTTTGCACCAAATGTGAGTGATGGGTATAGCCTTGATTTTGCAATCTTCACTTCTTGCAGGCTGCTTTCCAGTCTGTATTGTGCGGCATCTATTTCGGGGCGAACCATTAGTGCGCTTTGCACTATGCTCTCGGCCGATATTAGCTGTCCGTTGTTTATTATCGACTCAACGGGTGGGGCTATGATGTCGAAGTTGTCAAAATTGTCGAGGTCCATAGTTTGTGCCAGCTCCAGGATTGCAAGTCTCAGGTTGCTTTCGGCTTGCACTAGGTTTTGCTCTTCGCGTGCTTGTTGTGCTTCTAGCTCGTATATTTCGCCCTTTGCTACCTTTTCGCTTTTTATTAGTTCGTTTTGTCGGGCTATGTTGGCTTTGGTTAGCTCTATCTGTTGGTTGGCTATTTGCACCAGTTCTTTTTGCAACAATACTTGCAGGAATGATGTGGCAACGCTCATCTCCAGGTCGTCTTTAAATTTTTCCAAGTCGGCACCTGCTGCACCTAGTTCGGCACGTCGTGCGTCGATGTTGTATTTCATTCTTAGTCCGTCAAATAGAGTCACGTTAGCTCCCAGTCCAAAGGATGTTTGCGATGAGTTGGTGTTTTGGTAAGTGTTGTCCAGTCCAATTGATCGTCCAAACACGAAGCTCTGACCTGCTGATGCGTTTAGGCTTGGCAGTAGGTCTGTTTTGGCTTGCGAGTAGGCAATTTCACGCTGTGTCTTGCCCAGCATCTGTTGCTTTAGGCTCCTGTTGTTTTCGAGGGCTATGTCAATACATTGTTCCAATGTGTATTGCTGTGCCGACAGGGTGAAGGCTAAAGCACTTATGAGTGATAATATGGTGATTCTTAGTTTCATCATGCTTGTTTATTTTTTAGTTTCAACAATTAGGTTGCCGCGTACTTTGTCGTTTACAGCCAGTCCTTCGGTTATCTCTATGTTGATTCCGTCTGAGAGGCCTACTTTCACAAATTTTTTGTCGAAGTCTATGTTGCTGTCGCCCTTGGCAAGATATACAAAGGCTGAATCGTTTTGAAATTCCACACAACTTTCGGGAATTGATATCACATCACTGCGTCGGTCGGTAATGATGTCGGCATTGGCGCTATAGCCTGCTCTGATAAATATGTCGGATGGCATTTCGAGGGCTGCTTTCATATCGAAAAGCACTGCTCCGCTTTGTTCCTTGCCTTGTGGTGCCAAGTATTCGAGTGTGGCATTAATTACTTTGTCTTGAATAGCTCCGATGCTTATCTCCATTGCCATGCCTACGGATAGTTTGCCGATTTCGGTTTCGTCAATCTTTCCTTCAAACAGCATATCCGATAGGTTTGCAACTGATGCAATGGTGGTTCCGTCATTAAAGTTGTTTGACTGAATCACTGAATTACCCACTTTGATTGGTATATCCAGTATGGTTCCGCTAACGGTAGATCTTACTAGCGTGTTGCTCACCTGTGCTGTGCTTTTGGTGATGCCGGTTTTTACTAAACTAAGATTGTCGGCAGCTGCACTTAGTTCTTCCTGATCGCTTTTGTATTGAAGCTGTACGCGGTCAAACTCCTCTTTGGAGATTACACTGTTTTCATACAGTTTCTTGTCGCGTTCGTAGTTGGCTTTGCTTTGGTCGGCTGCAAGCTGTGCGCGTGTTACTCGCGACTCGGCACTGCTTAGGTTGACCATATCGGGCACAACTTGAATTTTGGCAATGATATCGCCTGTTTGCACTATATCGCCTGCTTCTTTATAAACCTCAGATATGATTCCCGACATTTGGGGTTTGATGAGGATTTCGTTTCGTGGTTGAACCTTGCCTGTGGCTACGGTTCGTTTTTCAATTTGCTGCAATGATGCAGTTTCAATTTGGTATGTGTCAATTTTGGGACGAGATTTTTTGTACAAGAACACGAATGTCCAAACGACTAATAGTCCTAATATGGCTAAGCCTGCAATTTTAAGTACCTTTTTCATTGTTGTATGTTTTTTAGTTTGTTGATTTCTGTTTGTTTTTTATTCTTCTGATATTGCTTCTACGGGTTTTATCATCATTGCTCTTTGGGCGGGTATAAATCCTGCCACTACGCCGATGAGTGCCAATACAAATAGTGCACCCATTGCCATGCTGAAGCTTATTTGTGGGTCTTTAAAGAATTGGTCGCCTTGGCTAAGTGCCACACCCACGGCCGATAGTATGCCTACGCCCAGTACTATGCCGCCCACGCCTGCTATTAATGTGAGCACTGCACTTTCGGTGAGTATCTGCCCGATAATGTTTTGAGGTGTGGCGCCCAAAGCACGGCGTATGCCTATTTCTTTAGTTCGCTCGCGCACGGTAACCAGCATGATATTGCTAACGCCTACTGCACCGGCTAATAGTGTGCCCATTCCCACAATCCATATAAGAGATGTGATGCCTAGGAACAGATTGTTGAACATATCAAACTGTTCTTCTATATTCATAGAGGTTACTGCCTCTTTGTCTGTGGGGCTTATTTGGTGTAGGTCTTTGAGCACACTTGATACTTTTTCTTCTACTTCCTTCATCTTTATCCCCGGCTTTGAGGTGACTGCCAAAAAGTCTATCCTGTTGCCTTTATTGAATGCTTTTTGCATTGTGGAGAAGGGTAGTACTACTGATTCGGCAGCAGGCCCGCCAATTGAGATGGAGGCTTTGCCTTTTACCACGCCCACTACTCTAAAGTATATTCCGTTTACCTTTATTAATGAGCCTAAGGGGCGTGTGCCGTTTGGAAATAACACCTCTGCCACTCTGTCGCCAATGACGCACACTTTGCGATTTTGTGTAATGTCGATATCGTTGAGGTATCTTCCTTCTACTATGATGTTGCTTTCTATTAAGTTATAAACAGGGTAGCAACCTTTTATTGTGTATTCACCACCAAGCTCGCCATTAAATACGTTTTTGCCGTCCGAGCCCGAAAAAATCATTGGTGATATGTATTCCATTTCGGGTACTCTGCTTTCTATTATGGGTATGTCTTCATTGAGCATGTTCCACCATCTTCCTTTCTCAAATCCTTTGTAGGCTTCGGTGGTGCTGTTGCTCCAAAAGAAACTTGAGTTGCTTGCAAATCCTTCTACCTGCGATTTTATTCCGTGGTTTAGTGCATTTCCTGCGCCCACCATCAGCACCAGCATGAAGATGCCCCAAAATACTCCGAAGGCTGTGAGAAAGCTTCGTGATTTGTTGTGAGTTATCGTGATCCATATCTCATACCATCTGTCTATGTCGAATAATGATTTCATTTGATTTCCTTTTTTTGGTTTGATGACTAATGGTTAGTTGCTGCTCATCGCTTCGATGGGTTTTATCTTAACTGCTCTTCTAGCGGGCATATATCCTGCCACCACGCCTGATATTATTAATACTACTGTGGCAAATATTGCATAGGTTACATCCACGGTGGGGTTTTTGAATACGCTCATTTGCACTTCATCGCCTGCGCCGCTTGCCGCTTGTTCCATCACAAAGTTGACTGCCTCGGTGAGCCCTATGCCCATCAGCATGCCCAGATATCCAAATATGGCGGTGATGAGGAGCGATTCTAATATTATGCTCTTGAGGATGGAGGATGGAGGTGCGCCAATGGCTTTGCGAATGCCTATTTCTTTGGTGCGCTCTTTTACCGATACCAGCATTATGTTGCTCACTCCCACTATTCCTGCTATTAGGGTGAGGAGGCCTATGATTGACACAAAGATGGTGATGCCACCAAATATCTTTTGTGTTTCAATGTAGTCGGCTTGTGAGTTGTTGACCCATAGTGCTTGCTTGTCTTCGGGGTTGAATGATAGCATATTGCCCATTAGTGTGCGCAGCTTGTTGTCAAACTGGTCGTTGTCGGCCTTGGTTTCAAGTCCATCTACCGTGAATGATATTTGGTGGAATCGTTTGCTTGGATTGTAGATAGCCTGTGCCGTGGTGAAGGGTATGTATGCTACGGGTGAGCCCCATTGTGCCTTTTTGCTATTAACGCCTACTACTTTGAAAACGATGCCGCCAATTCTTACGTTCTTGTTTATCGGGTTTTCGTTTTTGAAGAGTACGTCGGCTACCTTTTTGTCTATCACCACCACCTTGTTGTTGTTATTCAGGTCTAGTTGGTTGATGAAGCGTCCGTCGCCGGGTTTAATCACAAGGTTTTCGATGTTGCGATATACGGGCATCACGCCTCTTACTTGATATGATCCATATTCGGCACCGTATGATATGTTTTGGGTGCGATTTATGCGTGCTGTCACCAAGCGGCTTTCGCTTAGTTGTGTTTCTATTGCTTCCAGCTCTTTGTCGGAGAATTGAATGTCGCGTCCCGATTTTAATCCCTTGTGTGGCATAGATGTGGTGCCAGCCCATAGTGATACGCTGTTGGTGGCTCTGTCGCTAAAGTTTGATGATACTCCGTTCTTCAGTCCATTGCCTGCACCGAGCAACACAATCAGTATAAATATCCCCCACGACACGGATAGACCTGTGAGTGTGGTTCGCAGTTTGTTTTTGCGAAGGGATTGAAATATTTCCTGTAGTATGTCGATCATAATAGTTGTGGTTGTGAACTGGTTTCTATCATTCCGTCTTTTATGTGGATGATTCTGTTGGTTTGTTCTGCCACCGACTGCTCGTGGGTGACGATAATAGTGGTGATGCCTTCCTTGTTTAGGTCGGTCAGTACGTTCATCACCTCAACCGATGTTTTGCTGTCTAATGCACCTGTGGGTTCGTCGGCCAATATTATCTTGGGATTTGATATGATGGCTCGGGCTATTGCCACACGTTGCCTTTGCCCTCCTGATAGTTCGTTGGGAAGGTGGTGTGCCCAGTCTTTTAGTCCCATCTTGTCCAGGTGCTCCATTGCAATAATGTTTCGCTGCTTGCGACTAATATTTTTGTAGTAGAGTGGGAGGGCTACATTTTCAAGCGCATTTTTGAAGTTGATGAGATTGAACGACTGAAACACGAAGCCAATCATCTCGTTGCGATATCTGGCAGCTTGCTTTTCCGACAGGTTTTTTATTAGTTTCCCGTTCAGGTGATAGTCGCCCTGATCATACGTGTCAAGTATGCCTAATATATTGAGCAGCGTGGATTTGCCACTGCCCGATGCTCCCATTATTGATACATACTCTCCTTTGTCAATATTGAGGTCGATACCCTTTAGCACATGGAGAGAGATCTCTCCTGTGCGATAAGATTTGTGTATGTTTTTTAGATTTATCATGTTGTACCTTTTGGATTTGTATTATTGGTTTAATGCTTTTTGTATGATTGCGATGACTTCATCGAGCTCAATGTCCAGTAGTTTTATTTTGTTTGCAATGTCGGGGAGTTCGCTGTTGAGGAATTCTTTCTTGTACAGTTTTTTTACTTCTCGCTTTGCATTCTTGGCGGTGAAGAAGCCTACCCCGCGCTTGTCATATATTATGTCCATCGATTTGAGATGTTCGTAGCTGCGCATTACCGTGTTTGGATTAACCCCCAGTAGTGCCCCCAACTCCCTGATGGATGGAATGCGCTCATCCTCGGGGTATTCGTCGTTGAGAATCTTCTCGCAGATATTGTCACTTATTTGCAAGTAGATGGGTTTATGTTCGTCAAATTTCATAAGCTGTGATTAGTATCTCTTTGTTTTTAGCATAAAGTATGAGCCAACCATTAGGCCCCCGGGAATTATTATATCAACAAAAAACCTTGCCAGTTGAATTGTCAGATATAATGGATCGTAGTAATATTCCATCATTGTAGATATCTTGCCGTTGAAAATATCTATCGACATATTATTGGTCTCGTATCCTCTGAAAAAGAAGTATATTATCCCTACGGCTATTCCCGCTGTGATGATATTGGTAATAATTAATACTGCAAGAGTTTTGATTTGCTTGTTTTTGCGAAACCACAGATTGCAAAATAATATAAACTGATATAGCCCGAACAACAACAGAATTTGCTCCCAGTTGGTGTCTAGTTCTCTAAAGAATTCTACAACTGCATATCCTGTCATTATTTGAGGGAATATTAATCCAAGAAGGCTGTCCATTAATCCGTAGGATAGGAGTATTATTGCCGGTGCATATATTAGTCCTGTAAGCTGCATCACCAGATACTTCTCTAATATAGATGCAGGAAGAAGTATGTCGGTTATTCCCTTTTTTGGGTGATTGTAGTTCATAAAGAACATGAAGGGGCTGAACAGAATTGATATAACAAATATTATTCCAAAAATATTGGCTCTGGTATCTAACGAAACGGTGTAGATTCCTTTCCAAAAATTAAGAAGCAGGAATAAAATTGGGAATGCCATTAATGCAAGATTTCTCCATGCAAAATTGGTTGGGTGAATCCATTTTCTGTGGATTAGTTTTCCAAAGCGCTGTATGTCAAATATATTATTAGTCATAGTGGTTTAAATTTTAAATAGTTGTTTGAATGTTTCTTTGTTTTTCATGCTGGCATTAAACAGCGCTTCTAGGTTTACTTTGCTTTCAAAGTCATTGTCGTTGTTGATGCTAACGCATAGATTTCCGCCCAATGTGGGTTCGTGATAAAGTGCGTGCTCAGGAATGATTGTCTCAAGAGTGAAGTAGAGTTTTTGCGATATTGTTTCGAGGCTTGCATTCAGGAGCACGGCACGGTTATCTAAAATTATTATTGGATCAATTAGGTTTTCTAGGTCTCTTACCTGATGTGTGGATATTACAGCGCAAGTGTTGTCGTGGCAATATTGTGCCATCACTTGTCTGAATATTGTTTTGGATGGAATATCCAGCCCGTTGCTTGGCTCATCCATCAGCAGGAGGTCGGCATTTGTGGAGAGTGCAAAAGTGATGGCGGCTTTCTTTGTTTGGCCGTGCGACATTTTGCTTAGCTTTTTGTTTTCATCAACATCAAAGTCTTTGATGATTGCATTGTATTTGTCATTATCAAACTTTGGGTAGAAGGGTGCATTAAGCTCCACAAATTGTTTGAGGGTAATGTCGAGTTGTATAAACTCGAGGTCTTCGGGCAAGTAAAACATATTGCTCAAAAACGAAGGTGTTCTGTTAAAAGGATTTTCGTTATTTATTATGCAAGTGCCTTCATATGGTCGTTGCAATCCTCCCATTATTTTTAGCAAAGTGGTTTTTCCTACACCATTTTCACCAAGAAGGCCGTATATTTTGCCTGCTTCCAAATTCATTGTAATGTTGTTCAACACTGACTTCTTGCCATATTTGAACGATAAGTTTTGTATCTCTATCATATCTTTAATGTTTATCTATATGGGTGCACTAGTGAAGTAGTACACTGCAAATGTAAACACATTTTTGAAACCACCAAATAAAAATGAAATATTTAACAATTTATTTTTTGATAAGGATTAATTGTTTTATGTATGTAAGAAAATGAATCTGTGTATTGTTCTTATTTGAAACATTTATTATCTTTGTTTTTAAATATAAAACTAAAACATCATGAGTATTCAGTTATCAAAAGCAGACATAGGCAGGCGTATTGCTGATCTTAGAAAGCTAAAAGGCCTATCGCAAGAGGAGCTTGCAAGGAGGGTTAGCCTGTCCAGGCCCTCTCTTACCCAGGTTGAGTTGGGAAATAGAAGTGTTGATATTCTAGAGCTGATACAGTTTTCAAAGTACCTGGGTTTTTCTCTTGATGAGTTTGTGTCTGATGATTTTACAGCAGGTGGTGATATGGATTTGCTGAATGAGGATGCGGCTACTTATCATAAAGAGCGAGTATCGGTTCCTGAGTTGCAGGTAAATAAGCTAAGGAGTGTATTGCTGTATATACTAGAACGGTGTGCCGGCAAACCTAATGTTGGCGAAACGGTTCTGTATAAGTTATTGTACTTTTCTGACTTTAATTATTATGAGTTGTATGAAGAGCACCTGACAGGGTCTGTGTATCGTAAATTGCCGTATGGCCCTGTTCCTCAAAATCTTGATTTGGTTATCAACCAGATGATTGAGCGGGGCGAGTTGCAGCGCATTAAAACGGAGTATCATGGTTATGCTCAAACTAGGTTTTTGCCATTGATAAAGTCTGATTTGACAAAACTATTGGCTAGCGAGAAGGATGTTATAGATAGGGTGATTAACCAAATGAGTGATTGGTCGGCCGCTTCTATAAGTAATTATTCGCATAAGGATATGCCTTGGTTTGCCTCTAAGGATGGTGAAGTTATAGATTATGAGTTGGTATTTTATAGAGAGGCGCCGTTTTCTGTAAGAAACTATGAAGGGGAAATTGAATAGGTATGAGGTTTGAAGAATTATCTGAATTTAGAAAGGATCTGAAGACCTTATTAAAAAAATACCGTACTATAAATGAAGACTTGGATGTGGTGAAGAAGGTGTTAAGTGTTATGCCTGAAGAACGGCCTCCATTTAGTTTTCGTATTGATAATTTGGGATTGGAAACTTGTGTTATAAAGGTGAGAAAGATTGCATGTAAATCATTAAAAGGTCGGGGTGTCAACTCCGGGCTTCGCTTGGTATATGCCTACTTTAATGAAGAACAGAAGATAATATTTATAGAACTTTATCATAAGAGCGTAAAAGAAAATGAGGATAGAGATAGAATCTATAATAACTTTGGCTAGATGGTGTTGTAGTTGATATCATTATTAATACCATATGATGCATACACCAAACCATTGTCTTTAATTGATTATCTTTGTTGCCTCAAAAACAATAAGAATCACAATGAAAGTTCATCTCACTACACTTAATGCAAAATATATTCATACATCATTGGCGCTTCGTTGGCTATATGTAGTCAATAAGGATCGGTTTGACTTGTCGTTTAGCGAATATACCATCAAAGAGAGTGTGTCCGTAATAGCAGATAATATTATTGCCGAGGGGTATGATGTGGTGGGGATAAGTGTGTCGATATGGAATGTGGCTCATAGTAGGGATTTGGCCCAATTGCTAAAGAGGCTGAAACCAGAGATTACCATTATTGTGGGTGGGCCGGAGGTTAGCTATGAGCCTAGGTTTTTTGTTGAGAATTGGGATATCGACTATGTGATAAGTGGTGAGGGCGAGTTTGTGCTTGGGCATTTGCTTGATGCTTTGCAAAAGGGCGGTGAGGTGAATGTGGAGAGTGTTTCTTCAAAAAGCCGTATCAGAAGCATGCCTGCTCAGGCTGATATTAATGAGCTTGTGAAATATCCGTCGCCCTATCAGCTAGAGTGTGATAATAGTGAACGAAAAAATAGAATGGCATATTTTGAGACTTCGCGTGGGTGTCCATATTCGTGTCAGTATTGTTTATCGTCGCTCGAAAAGGGGGTGAGGTATTTCCCAGCAGAGTATATTATTGATAACTTGAGGTATCTGATAGGGAGCGATGTTAAACAGATTAAGTTTTTAGACAGAACTTTCAATTTAAATAGGAAGCACACATCTTTGGTATTTGATTTTTTGATTGAGAATCACAGACCAAATCTTAGTTGCCAGTTTGAAATATATGCCGACCTGATGAATGATGAGACTATTGATTATCTTAACAATAATGTGCAGAAGGATTATTTTAGATTTGAGATTGGTATTCAGTCAACACACGAGCCTACAAATATAGCGGTGCAAAGGCGTCAGGATTTTCCTTTGCTGTCGGGCAATATTGAGAAGATTATGAAGGGCAATGTGATTGATCTTCATCTTGATCTTATTGCAGGGTTGCCTTTTGAGACGTTTGACAGATTTAGAAAATCATTTAATGATGTGTTTAGATTGCGGGCTAAGGAGGTGCAATTGGGTTTTCTGAAATTGCTAAGAGGCACTAATCTGCGTCGTGATGCCGAGTTTTATGGTTATATATATGATGAGGAGGCTCCGTATGAGATTATTTATGGCAATGATATCTCAACTGCCGACCTTGATAGGATAAGGGATGCTGAGGACGCACTGGAGAAATTTTGGAACAGTGGGCGATTTGTGGAGACTATGAACTTGCTGTTTGATGGTGTTTATGCGGGGCGCTACTTTGAGTTTTTTGATGAGTTGGGGCAGTTTTATAAAGAGAATAATCTGCCGCGCATGGGGCATCAGTTGGAGGATTTGTTTAGATTTTTGAATCAATTTCTCGAGTCTAAAAATATTGATGCTACTGAAACGCTTCGTGATGATTACTATTCTAATTATAAAATTAGGCCCACAAGTTACTGGACCGATGATATTGAAAAGGCAGAGCGCAAAAGACTTCTTTATACAATTGGGCAGGATAATGACTTCTTGCGAAAGCATGGTTTGACTCGCAAGATTGTGGAAAAGCATACGGCTATAAATCCTCTTGAGGCGGGAGGGTATATTCTGACTGTGTTTCTAGAGAATAAAAAACAAAGAAAGCAGTTGGTGTATGTATAGATTACCAATCTTCAAAACCTGGAAGCGTATTTATGCTTATAAGTATGTGAGTTATATATTTCAAGTGAGAGGGTGTATCATAAGGTAATAGGCTAGCATTTATTGATAGAAATGAGGGTTTGTCTTATTTTTTGTATTAATACCATTAAAGCAGCCATTTGTTTTTCAACTTTTCCAATTTTGGTTTTACCATAAAACTAGTTTTTCGCCCCGTCCAATATTGGACAAGCATGAAAAACTTTATTTTCTACTCGTCCACAATTGGACCAGCCATGAAAAAGCCCTTTTTTAACAACCATCTGCAAAGAAAATGCAAAATTAGTTGCCATAATGTTAATGCCTGTTAGTAAAATGCTCGAAAAAGCCGTTTTTTCACCCCGTCCAATATTGGACGAGCATGAAAAATCCTTTTGACTGCCCCGTCCAATATTGGACTAGCCATAAAAAACATTTTTGACTTCCCCGTCCAATTGCGGAATGCTAGGAAAAACATCTTCGACATCATTGTCCAATATTGGAATAGATGAAAAATCATTTTGCGATAAAAACACAATTGGGAGCTTTTTCATTGTGCTATTTTACAATGTTAAAGTGGGATATACGCATATATAAATGATATGCCTCTATTTATTGAATATTACAACTCGGAAAAAACAAAGCTTGATTTTAATCAATCATAAATTGATGTTGATCAATATTTATCAGAGGGCTCTAACCCTCTTTTATTTTATTATGAACTTAGAGAATAGCTTTCCGAGAATAATCAGATTCTAGAGAATAAAAAACAAAGAAAGCAGTTGGTGTATGTATAGATTACACCAGTCTGCTTTCTCAATTTAAAACCTAAAAACACAATCTTCAAAATCTAGAAGCGTATTCCTACTGATAAGTATGCGTGTTGATTCTTTAGTGTAAAGGATGATGTGTTGAGCATGTTTACAAGTCCCAAATCATATCCCAAGTCAACAAGGAAGAACCCAAATTCTGCTCCTACCCCAATACCAATACCTGCATCAAAGGGTTTTAGCTCGGATAGTTCGCTGCCAAATTTGATTTTTTCTGATTCTTTTTTTCCATCTTCTTTATACTCGCTTTTTCCTGAAATACCATAGGCGATATACGGGCCGGCATGTAGTACAATTTTGGTTTCGGGCATAACTTCAATTTTGTATGCTGCGTGTATTGGGATTTGAAGATATGTCAGCTTTATTTTATCCGAATCGTCATGCTTGTCTGTATGACCTTTGGATTGAATATATAGCCCCGACTGTATCGTCATTAGGGGATTGAAATGATATTCCAGTGTTAGTCCTGCGTGATACCCAATAAGGGAGCTGCCCGAATCTATGTCCTTGCCATAGACGTTGGAGGCGTTTAGGCCGGCTTTCACTCCAAATGACAACTGTGCATTAACTGCTGCTGTTATCAGCAAAAATGCCATAATGAATAATAGTTTTAAATTTCTCATGTCTGTTGATTTTTTAAATTATGATTAATAGTTTTGTTGTGCTTCGCGTACCATTTTTTCGTTAGGATAAATAAATATCTCTACCCTTCGGTTTTGGGTTCTGCCCCAGTTTGTGGCATTGTCTGCGATGGGCTGTGTAGATCCAAAACCATAGGATTGCATCCGCAAGGTATTAATGCCTCGCATTGAGAGATATTTATATACTGCTTCTGCACGTCTTTCTGATAATGGGTTGTTGATAGCATCGCTGCCTGTGCTGTCTGTATGCCCAAATATCTTAATGTCGGTATCGGGATTGCTTATAAGAGAGTTTGCAAAACGGTCTAGCGCAGTGCGTGAAGCAAAGCTTAGTTCGCTTTTTCCTGTATCGAATAAGATGCCCGACTCAAATGTTACTTTAATTGCTTGCCCTTCATTGATGGACTCTACTTGCGCACCCTCTATTGCTTCAAGTTCTTTTTTCTGTTTGTCCATCTTCTTGCCAATTAATGCGCCAGATGCTCCACCTAGTGCTGCCCCTGCGCCTGCGCCCCATGCTGCACCTTTACTTCCACCAAAGATCGCGCCAATGCCTGCTCCCAATGCTGCACCTGCTCCGGTGCCTATTCCTGCGCCCTTTAATGTATTGTTTGCGCCGCATCCTCCCATAATAATGGTGAAGATTAATACTATGAGGATGTTTTTAAATATTAAATCTCTCATATCTATATGATTTTGTGATTATGTTATTTATTTCTTGTGCTTCTTTTAGAATGTGTAGGTGACAATATAACTCTTGCCGTTGCTTGTTTTGATTGTTACTTTGTCAAACACGCCTGATGATGCGCCGGGTATTCTGAAAGTAGCCTGTCCGTTAGAGTCTGTTGCTACGATTTTGCTGTCCGAATATCCATCTGTGCCTACTATGCTAAAAGATATGTTACATCCTGATATTACTGGTATCACGGTGGCGGTAACTATTACTGACTGCCCTGGTGATGGGTTTGAGGGTGTTGCGTATGCGTTTACGAATTCAATATCACTGCATGTTGTGGCAACGAGTGGTTCGTCCATTATACATACCTGAGCTTTGGTACCTTTTTCAACTTCTCCTTCTTTTACTGAGTTGATTTCAATGCTTCTGTGTGTTCCGGCTTCGGGATGCTTGAAGTTTGTCATATATACCGGTGCTTGTCCCTTTACGTGGATGGATACGTTAGAGCCTTCAGGTATAATTTGCAGCGGTAGTCGGTCGCCAACTTTTGTCTTTCCTGTGGTCATATAGTAATCAGGCATGCCATCGCTGCTTTTTGTTCCGGTGTACCAGTTTGCAAACCATGTAACTGTAGTTCCAACTGTTACGCCCACAGCTGTAACGGTGGCTATGGCGGGTAGCGTGGCCACTCCCACGGCTAAGCCCGTGAATGCTGCCGCGCCTGTACCCACGATTGCACCAAAACTATAGTTTCTGGCTTTTCCTAGTTGGTTGTTTCTAATCCCATTCATTAGAGTGAGATAATCATAATCGTCTATCTCGCCTTTGTCGTATTGTTTTTGCACTAAAGCTACATCTTTCTTTGTGTCGCCTATTAGGTCGCCAACAGTTTTGGCCAGTCCGGGACTTACATTCCCTGTCATCACTGCCGGTATGAAATCATATGCTGAACAAGGGGCGCCGGAACTTCTGAATTCGTTGATTTCATTTGACTTATGAAACGAACTTGTCTTTATCTGATTAATCTCATTAAATGTGTTGACAAGTTTCTCTCCCGACTCTATATAATCGTTAATAATCTTACTTACCTCTGTGGGTTTGGAAGCCATGAAATTAGCAGATTCATAACGCTGAGATTTATCAATAAAGTCTTCAAGGTCTCTGTTGATGTCACCTATCTTAATGCTATACGCTTTCACAGTCTCCTGATAGTCCCCTTCTGGCGAGGGAGTGTCGCTCTTGCAATTTACAAGAACTACTATCAAGGATAAAAATAAAAAGAGATTTAATGTTTTCATTTCATTATGGTTTTAAAATTGATGTTTTTAGTTTATTAATTTTTTATCACTTTAACGTGTTGTAAAGTAATGCTATTGGAGGCTTATTTGTGTCGCAAATTGTAAAACATGTGTCTTAATTTAGCCAATGCTTGTCTGTATTTGTACCAAATGTTTCTCAAATAATAAAAAAATGTTATTTTTGTGGTAAATATGTAATATTATGGTGTTAGAAAATATATTGATCCTGATGCCGATGTTTGTATCCCTGTTTTGGGCTATGAATTTGTGCTTCACTAAAAAGCAGAATATCACAAAAAAGTATCTTGCTTTTTTTCTGTTTGTATCAACGCTCAACTACTTTACTCACGCTTTGTTTTTCAACAGAGAGTATGGCTTGTTTGCCTTTTTTGATAACATATGGTTTTTCACATCGCTTGGTAGTTATCCGTTATACTACTATTATATCCGCTTGTTGACAAAGGATGAGAAGATAAATCTTAAGTATTCTTGGATTTTGGCTCCGGCAGTTCTTATGTCTGCCTTTTCTTTTACACTATACTTTAGCATGTCTCCTCAAGAGTCAGATACATACATTAGGGGCATTATGTATCACGAACTTAATGTTGAGGGCCCATATACTACTCTTTTATATTTGCAGAAGGTTAAGTATGTGATGTTCAAAGTTATTTTTGCATTGCAGGTGGCGCTTACATTTATATATGGGCGTAAGCTTATTTTGGAGTTTAACAGCAAGGTAACAGAATTTTATTCTAACACGAGTGGCAAGAACTTGTCTGTGGTCAACCAGATTCTGAGCGTATTTATTTTTACTTCTGTAATATCATTGTTCTCCAGTACTTTGGGTAAGGACTTCTTTATAGGTCAGGGGTGGATGTTGGCAATTCCTTCTGTGACGCATTCTGTGTTCTTATTCTGGATTGGATATGTAGGCTTTTATCAGGATTTCACTATAAAAGATTTTAATATAGATACATTGGCGCCAACTGATGAATGTGTCAGAACTAATAACGAAAGTGAGATTGAAGATGATGAATCGCTTTATCAAAATGGAAATAAAAGTAGGATTATAACAGAACTTGATAAGCTGATGACAGACGATAAGATGTTTAAGAATTCAGATGTCAGAATTTCTGATTTGGTTACAATATTGGGTACTAACAGAACTTATCTTTCTCAGATTATTAATGAGGAGAAGAAGATGAATTTTTGTGAATGGATAAATAGTTATCGGGCTGAATATGCCAAAAGTATCTTGGAGGATGCTTCCTTTGTTGATTTGACAATAATAGAGATTTCTGAAATGTCAGGATTCTCAAGCCGTAGTGTGTTCTATCGAGTTTTTAAGGACACGTATGGTGTGTCGCCGGGTAATTATCGGAATCAAACATTGTCGTAATATTAATGTACCCGTCAAGGGTTGTTTCTTTTCTTGACGGATACATAATTGAGTGATTGTTATATGTTGATATTATACTTCATTCCCATAGTTATCCACAGTCCCGGTTGAGGCAAATTACCTAAGTCGAGGTACGTGGTGTTGAAAACATTATTGGCGTTGATGTATGCCGCCCATTTATCAAGAGTGTATGTCAACTTGATGTCCATCAGTGCATAAGGTTTGTAGTTGGTTCTTTCGCCAGCTTGTGTTTCGTTATACTTTATGTAAGAACCAACTCTGTCTTGCCATCTGAAACTCCATGCCATGTCAAGGTTATCAACAATCTTATGAACAACTGATGCCGTTGCTTTATCTCTCAAATTATTCAGTGTGTAGTTTGATATATATTCCGATTCTATCATTTGCTGTTTTAGATGCATATATCCAATATTTGCAGACTTGAATGGTTGGTTGTCACCAAGCAGTGCTTCCAGACTAATATTGGCGGCAAACTCTACACCCAGCTTGTCAATTTTGGAATGGTTGCTTGATTCCCAAAGTGATTCTAAGTCAGGTTTTATCCAATCAATCATATTACGCCCTTTCATGAAGAAGCCAGAAATGCCCGCACTTAAATATTCGTTTCTAAACTTCATGCCAATATCAAACGACTCCGACATTTCGGGTTTTAGGTTGGTGTTGCCCTTATGGGTTGCCGTTGTGTAGTATAAGTCTGTAAAGGTTGGCATTCGTGTTGCTTTGTTCCACGATCCGTATATGCTATAGTTGTCATTAAATCTGTATGAGGAATTAATGGCGGGATACAGCTTGTATTTGTTGGTTATGGCCGTATTGTGATTTAATAAAGCACCTATTGATACGGTAAGTTTATTAAAAATGAAGTTTTGCTCGGCAAACAGGCTTATGTTGCTCCTGCTGTCTGACTTGTTGTACTTGCCGATAGGGTTGTCGAGTGGTTTCCCCAAGACGGTGCTGAGAATTGCTTCGTTTCTAAATTCTCCTCCAAAGCTTGTAATACCCACAGATGAGGCATATTGCCATTGCATATTGGCACCCATCACATCACTTTGATGATAGTTGAAAGGGATGGAGCTGTTGTCCCCTCTGATTAATTGAAACTCATCGTAATGCCTGTTCCAATATAATTGTGGTTTGAATTTTAATTTGCCGCTAGTTTCTCCCTTCACTGAGAAGAATAGAGACTGCGTGTCGTCATACTGATTGGCAAATGATGGTGTGTAAAAAGTATTTGCACCATATTTTTTATCATTTACTCCTAGTGTTATATCTAAGTGTGATTTGTCAATTTTAAACTGTGATTGCAGTAGCACGTTTAGGATTTTGTAATCGCTGTTTGCCATGTATCCATCCGATTGTGCATAGCCTGCCGATAAGCTGTGAGTGGAGTGTTGTGCCTTTATTGCAGCCCTTGCCTCAGCACTAATTAGTGAGTGTTGTCCCCCTTCCAGTTTGGCTGTTACGTTGCTTTGCTTGTCGCTTTTGGTGATAATATTAATACCGCCTGAGAATGCTCCTGCGCCATATGCCAGTGATGATGGACCTTGAATTATCTCGATGCGCTCGATGTCTGAAAGATTGATGGGAATGTCGAAGCTGTAGTGTCCGGTTTGTGGATTGGTTAGGTTAATGCCGTTTAATAGTATTGCTGTTTGGTCAAACGAACCACCTCTAATGGAAATATCTGATTGTACTCCGTGTGGTCCTCTTTGTTGTATGTCAACTCCCGAATAGTTGTTGAGAAGGTCTTGAATACTTTGAATGGGACTTCGCTCAATTTCTTGAGAGGTGATAACTGTAACCATCTTTGCAGCCATATTTAGCGGCAGACTGGTTTTTGTGGCGGTTACTACAACCTCCTCCAGTTGTTCGCTCACCAGTGTGTCTTGTTTGGTGCTGATAGCTGTTTTTTCTACCGGTGCTACTGATTGTGAGTGTGCACTTTGTAGTGCGCAGCCTGCCAGCACGCCAATTGTTACTGCTTTGCTAATGCTGTTGAAAACGCTATAAGCTTGTTTTGTAAAGCGTTTGAAGCGAAAGCTTGTTTTGTTTGATAATTGTTTTTTCTTGTTCATTACGTTATTATTAATTTTAGAAATGAGCAGCAAAAGTAATTCTTATATATGAAACTGAAAATTTATAATGGGTGAAATAGACATTAATTTAGTTTGTATTTAAAAATATTGTAACTTGCATTTTTATTTCTAATATATCTGCGATATGAATAAAAAACTAACCAGCTTACTTTTATTATTAACTTTCATGTTACCCGTTATGGCTCAAAATGAAGATATTGTGAATAGGATCTCTCAGATCGAAAAAGAATTTGCACCCGACAAACGCGTGGTGGTATTTGACGTAAAATTGCTGAATGATAACGATATGCTTTCGCTAGAAGGTGAAGTGTCATGCAGGCGCGCTTTTGAAAAACTTGAAGAAATGGTATCAGAAAAACTAAAGAACAATGTTCGTAAGCTACCCGACGATATAGTAGGGGATAAGGCTTTTGGTATTGTGTATAACTCTGTTGGAACTCTGCGCAGGGGGGCTTCTTATCCATCAGAAATTGTGACTCAAACCCTTATGGGAACTCCCGTGAAAGTATTGGATAAGAAAGGGGGATGGACTCGCATACAACTTCCCGATAAGTATATTGGGTGGATAAATGGATCAGTGGAGTTTATGACTCGTGACCAACAAAAGGAATATTTGTGCAAGCCTAAGATTATTGTAACATCTTTATTTGGCAGTAGTTATTCTGAAGCTGACGTTTCATCCCCAAAAGTTTCTGACTTGGCGGTGGGCAATGTATTGGCTGTTGATGAGGTTGTTGATGAATTCTACAAAGTGATTTATGCAGATGGACGTGTGGGGTTTGTTGCCCGCAAAGATGCTGAGAGTATGGACAACTGGCAGCCTGTGCAAACAAAGGATGCCGTGGTGGAGACTTCCAAAACATTTATGGGAATACCATACCTGTGGGGTGGCACATCATCAAAAGGGTTGGATTGTAGCGGTTTTTCAAAAACTGTTTATTATATGCACAATATATTATTGCCGCGCGATGCATCTCAGCAGGCTATGACGGGATTGCTGGTTGATGAGCTTGGAGAGTTTGATAAACTGGAGGCTGGTGATCTTGTTTTCTTTGGTGAGAGGGCTACAGCCGAACAGCCCAAAGAGCGTGTGGTGCATGTTGGTATTTATATTGGCAACTATCGCTTTATTCATGCATCAGATTATATTAGGGTAAATAGTTTTGACCCCAGTGACGAACTGTACGACGAATTTAATACTAACAGATATCTGCGTACCAAGAGGATATTGGGCGAAGATGGTTTTAAGAGCGTGGATAGCGTTTTTGTATGCGATTAGAAAAACAACATATATTATGACTTTAAATAGAAGAACATTTTTAAAAACTTCAGCTTTGGCCACTGCGTCTATTGCTGTGCCAACTATATCTGCAAAAGGTAATATGACAAATAGAATAATGAATAGACCCGGGGGCGGAATGATGAAACTATCATGGGCTGCTTATGATTTAGAATTAGTACATACTTTTACAATATCAGGCTTTTCACGAAAAACTACGCCTGTTGTTCTCACCCGATTGGAATATGACGGTCTGGTGGGATATGGCGAGGCTTCGTTGCCACCATATCTTGGCGAAACACAGGCCTCGGTGATTGAGTTTCTGAAGAAAGTGGATTTGTCGGGGTTTACAGACCCTACACAAATGGAAGAGATACTTGAGTATGTTGACAGTATTGCCATTAATAATACTGCGGCAAAGGCTTCCGTTGATATTGCTTTGCACGATTTGGCAGGTAAGGTAATTGGTTCGCCGTGGTATAAGATGTATGGCGTGAACAAAAATAATGTGCCCGATACTACATTCACTATCGGAATTGATGATGATGATATGGTGCGCCAAAAGACTAAGGAGGCACTTGGCAGATTTAATATCCTGAAAGTTAAAGTGGGTGGGCCCGATGATAAGAGAATGATTGAGGCTATACGATCGGTTACAGATCTGCCTTTGGCTGTTGATGCAAATCAGGGGTGGACTGATAAAAGGTATGCTTTGGATATGATTCACTGGCTGAAAGAAAAGGGGATTGTGATGGTGGAGCAACCTATGTCTAAGCACAATATTGATGATAATGCATGGCTGACTGAGCATAGCCCTTTGCCCATTTTTGCAGATGAGTCAGTGCAGCGGATCCATGATGTGGAGCGACTAAAAGGTGTGTTTTCGGGTATAAATATCAAGCTTATGAAATGTACGGGAATGCGTGAGGCATGGAAAATGAAAAATCTTGCCGAGGCATTGGGTATGAAGGTTATGATAGGCTGCATGACTGAAACTTCGTGTGCAATTTCGGCAGCATCTCATTTGTATGCAGGTATGGACTTTGCAGATCTTGACGGTGCATTGCTAATTGGCAATGATTGTTTTGATGGTGCTGTGCTTGAGAATGGAAAGATTATTCCTACAGATATGCCCGGCATTGGGGTTAGGCTAAAGGATAATATAAAGTTTGGACGGTAAAAGATTAGAGTTTTATATATAATTTTGCGCTCGATATTTAAAATAGATGATTATGAATTATGCACTTACAATCTGGCTTTTGATTTGCTCTAATCTTTTCATGACTTTTGCTTGGTATGGACACCTTAAGCTTGTGGAGTATCCATGGTTTGCCAGACTTTCTCTTTTTGGGATAATAGTTTTTAGCTGGCTGGTTGCCTTTTTAGAATATTGCTTTCAGGTGCCTGCAAATAGGATAGGATATGAGGCCAACGGGGGGCCGTTTTCGCTGATGCAACTAAAGGTGATGCAGGAGGTAATTACGCTGGTTGTTTTCGTAATCTTTTCGTATGTGGCTTTTGGCACATCTATAAAACCAAATCATATAATAGGTTTTCTGTTTCTCATATTAGCTGTATATTTTATCTTTAAGTAGCAGAGGGCTAAGAGAAATATAAAAGCAACAACACTGGTTCACTATTTGTGAGGTGTTGTTGCTTTTGTTTTGTTTATGATCTTGTAACCTGAAATCCTTTGTCGGATATTTTCATGTCAACAAATCTTGCTTTGCTGTTTGGCGGATTGTCCGTCAGTTCTTTCTTAATGCGAGATGCTGCCTCAGGTGATTTTGCCACAATATAAAGATAGCCGCCGCCGCCTGCTCCGGGTAGTGTGTAGCCAAGTGCATAATCTTTTATTTGATCAATGATTTTTTCTACCATTGGGGGATTGGTTCCTTTGTCTATCATCTTCTTCTGTTGCCAGGTTTTTAGCACCAACTTTCCATACTCTTCAAAGTTTCCTTTCTGAATACATTGACTCATTTCTATGGCTTGCATTTTCATGTCTTCCAGAATCTGAAGATGGTGTGATGAGTTGAGGAACATGCCTCTCACAATTTCACTTAGTATTCCTTTTGCAACTCTGGTTACGCCAGTGTAGTATAGCAAATGGCACGAGCTGTAGAGTTGGTCGTTAAACAAGTGGTCGGGCAGCCAGCTAATTTGTGGCTCTTGCGAAAAGCCTTGATCTGTTTGTAGTAACTTGACACCATGAAATATGCCACCATATTGGTCTTGCCAGCCTCCGCCGGTGGTTAACAATTGCTCTAATATTAATGTATAGGTGCCGATGTCTTCCTTTTTCCACTGCAATCCGCAGAAGTCGTTAAGTGCGCCCAATACCGTTGAGGCTAATATTGAGCTAGTGCCCAGTCCCGATCCTGCCGGAATAGCTGCCAGTAGAGTAACCTCGATGCCGGAACCAAATATTTTTAATTGATCTTCGAGTGAGTTGTGTATTGATGCAGAAAACTCAGGCAAAAATCCACACAATGCCAATGCCGCTTTGGGAATGGAGAAGGCCGAGCCAACTTTGTTGTAATCCCTTAGCTCATCAAATGTTGTAATCTCTTCAGAGTCTCCCATATCTATTGAGCGTAAAACAATCTTGTGCTCTTTTAGTGGGCGAACGTATGTTTGCAGTGGTGGTTGACCATTCAGTTCTATTGCCATATTCACCACATTGCCTCCTGAATATAGTGCATAGGGTGGGGTGTCGGTCCATCCCCCTGCAAGGTCGATGCGGATGGGGCTTCTTCCCCAAACTATCTGATCTGCCATGGCTGATAGCTTTGGCTCTCTCTTATTGTTGGTCAATGCATCTATCATTTCTTTTCGCAACAATGAGAATGCTTCACCTTCTTCTATTTCTGCTTTCTCGTTCTCACCATTTAGTGAGAATATTCTGGAGCGGAACATTCTGTTGTGAATCTTGCGCAGCTCCTCGCTGTCATCGGGCAATATATCGGGAGCGGGAAGTTGCATTTTGTGATATTCATTAGCCAAGTCTGCCAAGTCTAGCTGATAAAAAATGCTTCGCTCATAATTCTTCTCAATAGTTTTGCAGTTCAGTCGCTTCAGTTCATTTCTTTGCTTATATAATGTTTTGAGACATGCAGTATCCATCAGTTCGTCGGCCGATAGGCGATCTGCTTCCAGCCAGATCTTTTTGCCTTGATTGGTGTCGATGTCATCATCCTCAACAATCATCCATTTTAATACTATTTCCATATCCTCTGCATTGGATACTACGGGAAATAGTTTTGCCTGCTGTATATCCTCGCCGACATTTAATATAGAGGTGGGTATTTCTCTTTGCTCTAGCCACGTGTGCAAGCTTGTGCCAAGCCATTGGGTGGCTTTGTCAAGGGTGTCGCCTCTGAAGCTGTCGTCTATGTTATATGGCCTAACGGCAAGTGAGTTGCTGCTAACTGGTACAATGTCAATGCACATGCCTGCGGGGATGTTTATATCCCAATTGTTTTGAGGTACTCCCGTAATTACGTTCGAGCCTGCCAGTCTCCAATTGTTGCCAATGTATGAATTCTCTATCCAAATATTGTGGTGATGGTGCGAGAACTGCATTTTCACCTCAGCGTTTTGTGTAAATATTGTGCTGTTGGGTTTTATCTTTCTGTGCATTATTAATCGTTGATCAAATACTTTATTTTGTAGAGCATTTGATGAGTTGATTAATTCTAGCGATGTGCCGAAGTGATAAAACTCTCCACCGGGTAGTGGCACCACCTTTACGGTTAGTCTGTTAATCTCTTCGTCTGTGTTTTGTGGATTTTCGCCCAACCCCAGACCAAAATCGCCGTACATATCATAAAAAGATAAGTCGCCGGATGAGTTGTATGATCTTTCTCTTAATATCTTAACCGCCTTGTCGCTCAATAGCCACAAGCCTATGTCTAACAAAAAGAAGTGAGTTTTTGATAGCTTCTCCACCTCTTTGATTTCCGGTTTTTGCATTGCAAAATCCATAACATCGGGATTGGTGCGCTTGCATGCAAATATGCCGTGCTTGTTGGCATATGCCAAGTCGGCCCAAAGACCAAAGCATACCACATCTGCCTCGGGTATTTGTGGTAGTCCCTCGTCTGTTCTTATCAATACGTCGCCGCTGGCTATTAATGTTCGTAATGATTGGGGTGCCTTGTTCATCACTTTTTCAAAAAGTGGCATTTGAAGTGATACCAAATCTTGCGAGAGTTTTTGTCCCCTTGCCCAGCGAAACACCGGTATGGGAAGTGAAGCTTTTCCTGATATTGCATAGGCCGGCAAACGACGGCTTTGTCCTCCTGCATGAATAAGAATTCTCTTTTCTTCTTTTAGCCAATCTTCAAATTCAATGTTGGGATTGTCCGATTTGTGGCATTGTTCCATTAGCCAGGTGGTGCCACCCCCGGATCCAAGTCTGGATTCACGCGGATCGGATGTGCAGAACCAATCTTTTCTCGACTCATCACTGAGTTCATGAAAATTGTCTGCCGCATTGGATGGTAGCGATATCAAGTATTTCATATGTCAATTCTTTTAATTTCTTAAATAATAAGTTGTGTGGTTGTGTATAATTGTGCAAAATTAGAGTATTTAATTCTAATTAGCTATCATTTTGCATCAAATCAATTTTTGTAGCGCAATTGTGATTGGAGATATTGAATGAGGTTGCCCGATGGAAAATGTGTTTGATGTGAATTTACAAAACTGTGTAATTGTGTCTTTTGTGTGTTTTGCGACTGTGTAAACTGTGTGATTTGGGTGTGAGATGATGGAATAAGTTTTTGTTTTTGCTAATAGGCTGTGCTGTAGTCTAATATGAATTTTGTTTTTGTGAATGTCGTGCTTTTTTCCGTCAAATGTAAAAGTGTTATTGCATTATTCACGGCGTTTTATTAAAAATGTAATTTTATATTTAGCGTTCCGGCGTCATTTTTCGTCAAATGTAAAAGTGTTATTGGACTATTCACGGCCTTTTATTTAAAATGTAATTTTACATTTAGTGTTCCGGCGTCATTTTCTTCTAAATGTAAAAGTGTTATTGGACTATTCACAGCCTTTTATTAAAAATGCAACTTTATATTTAGCGTTCTAGCGTCATTTTTCTCTAAATGTAAAAGTGTTATTGGGCTATTCACACCATTTTATTAAAAATGTAAATTTACTTTTGGTTGTCTATTTTCCTGCAACGAGGCATATGAAGTGTGGTTGTTTTGAAAATGATTCTGGCTACGTAAATTATAGTTTGTATTGACACTTATAAATTGATGTTTTTAATATAAATTAGATTAATAAATAATATATAATACCTATATTTGCCGACTAAACTATCTATTTGGGTTTGTTTGCAGTTGCGATTTTACAGTACTGCAAATATAAAACATTAATCTTTAATTAAATGGCAAGGTCTAGGCTAACCTCACGTAATCAAAAAGGTAAAAGAAAAATTCATCAGCGCAAAAGCTTCTATTTGTGGATTGGTATATTCATTGGAGTGATTTTTGTTGCTTCGCTTTATCAAACTTCAGTGTATTTCTCTACAAATGAGTCGTGTATGATGTGTCATGTGCATCCACATGCCGAAGAGTCATGGAAGCTGTCCACTCACGTTAACAATAGAAGTGGCACAATGGTAAATTGTGTTGACTGTCACTTGCCACCCAAGGATGATACTTGGGCGCATTATACAGCCAAGGTAAAACTGGGGACACGTGATGTGTGGAGCTATCTTACAAAAGACCCGGAAGATATTGATTGGGAAAGCAAACGTCAGCTTGAAAACGCTGTGAAATATATTCCTAATGCATCGTGCGTGCATTGTCATCAGGATTTGTTTCCACAAGGCATTTCTGATAATGGAATCACTGCCCATATGTATTATGAGGAAAATCACGAAAAATTGAACCTACAATGTATTAGTTGTCACTTGGACGTGGGGCACTACGATCCCAATTATTCTCACTCTCAAATGGTGGGAATACCTACGGGTGCAAAAGCGGCAGTTGACTCGAGCATGTTTTTCAAAGAGCCAGCTCTGGTGACTTCATTTAATAACTATACGGAGCAAATTCCGGGTACGGCAGTTGCATTTAATATGGTGGCTGTGCCGGGTGGCACTTTTGTGATGGGTAGTTCGGCTAAGGAGCCGTTTCACAATCCTGACGAAGCACCACAACATGATGTGACAGTTAGCTCATTCTTTATGGCTGAGGTGGAAACTACATGGGATCAGTTTTGGGCATTTTATGCACACACTATGAGTGAGGGCAGAACACCACCCGAAACAGTTTATCAGAACAACCTGAATGCAATGGGTGTGGATGCTATCTCGGGACCTACACCTCCGTTTGGATTTCCTGACCAGGGATGGGGTTCGGGCGACAGACCGGCTATAACGATGACGCACTATGCGGCTGAGGTATTTTGTCAGTGGCTGAGCGAGAAGACTGGCAAGAAGTATCGTTTGCCAACTGAGGCTGAGTGGGAATATGCTGCACGTGGTGGCACCGAAACGCCTTATTTCTTTGCAGGCAGTCCTAAGGATTTCTCAAACATTGGTTTTGCACGTAAGTTTATTTCTGCAAAAACTGACAGCATTGGTGCGTACGTGATTTATAATAACAATAGTAATCATAAAACACAAGATCCTTCACTTGTGAAAGCTAATCCTTTTGGATTGAAGAATATGCTGGGCAATGTGATGGAGTATTGTGCCGATAAGTATGACCCTGAGGCATACGGCAAGAGGGCAGGTGGTGTGGTTGATCCACTGGTAACCGAGGGTGACGAGTGGGTGGTGAGAGGTGGAGGATACTTCTCCGATGCATCGGATGTGCGTTCGGCTGCTCGCGGCAAAACATCGCACGATGATTGGCTGAAAACAGATCCGCAACAACCCAAAAGTATTTGGTGGTATTCTGATGTCAAGGGTATTGGCTTTAGAGTGGTTTGTGATGCTGATGCTGCTATTGTGAAAGAATAACATTTATACAATATATACTAAAACAAATATTCAAGAAATGAAAAAAGAAAACAACTTAACAAGAAGAGGTTTTTTGAAAACTTCGGCTATTGCCGGTGCAGTGGGTGCTATGGGAACAGGCGCCACTGGATTTCTTACATCATGCGGGGGTGGCTCTAACTCTAAAGGGACCGGCAAAGCATTGAAAGAGGCAGGTACTTATTATGTGCCCAATCTGGTGGATCTGGCAGCTGATGGCAAAGAGCTAAGGGCAGGTGTAGTTGGCTGTGGCGGTAGAGGTTCTGGTGCGGCTATGGATTTTCTTAACTCTGCAAATGGTGTGACTATTGTTGCGCTGGGTGATGTTTTTCAGGATAGAGTTGATGACCTTGCCAATAAATTAAAAAATGATAGAAATATTGACATTCCTGCCGATAAGAGATTTGTGGGATTGGATGCATATAAACACGTTATAGATAGCGATATTGATGTGCTTATTGATTGTACACCTCCTGTGTTCCGTCCCGAGCACTTTAAATATGCTGTTGAAAAAAATAAACATGCTTTCTTAGAGAAGCCAATCTGTGTGGATGCTGTTGGTTATCGCACAATTGTTGCTGCTGCCAAGCAGGCTCAAGCAAGAAACTTGAAAGTGGTGACAGGAACTCAGCGTCATCATCAGCGTTGCTACGTTGAGTCGTACAAGCAAATTATGAATGGTGCCATTGGCGAAATTACGGGTGGTACGGTTTATTGGAATCAAAGCATGTTGTGGTATCGCGAGCGCCAAAATGGCTGGAGCGATTTTGAGTTTATGGTGCGCGACTGGGTTAACTGGAAATGGCTTTCGGGAGATCATATCGTAGAGCAGCATGTTCACAATATTGATGTGTTTACCTGGTTTAGTGGCTTAAGGCCCGTTAGTGCAGTTGGTTTTGGATCAAAACAAAGACGCGTTACCGGAGATCAATATGATAACTTCAGCATAGACTTTGTGATGGAGAATGGTGTTCACTTACACAGCATGTGTCGCCAGATTGATGGATGTGCTAATAATGTAAGCGAGTTTATTCAAGGCACAAAAGGTTCGTGGACAAGCGAAGGCGGATGCAAAATTAAAGACCTTGCAGGCAATGTTGTTTGGGAATTTGATTATGAAGATGAAAAAGCAAACTTCAAGCAAACTAATCCTTATACCCTTGAGCATGTGAACTTGGTGAATAGTATTCGCAAGAATGAGGCAATTGAACAAGCTTCTGAGACAGCCATTTCTAATATGGCTGCAATCATGGGTCGCCAATCAGCATATACGGGTGCTATGGTAACATGGGATGAGATGACAGCTTCGTCATTAAACTATATGCCTGAGGATATCAACCTTGGCAAAATGGATATGAGCTCGTTTACTGTTCCTGTTCCGGGATCTTCAAAATAAAAAAGTGGGTATGTCAATAGATAGACGAAACTTTATAAAATCATCATTGGCCGGTGCTGCTGCATTGGGCGTGGGTGGTGCACTAAATGCATCACCACGAAACTTATCAACAGATGCAGCACCTGTATATCCAATTAAAGCCGAATTGAAGCTTTCATTTCAAGAGGGTACTGCTCCCGGTGCAAATCTGAATGAGAAGTTTGACTTTATGGAGGAGCACGGCATTGTGGGTTTTGAGCCTCATGGTAATAATATTACTAAGAGACTTCCCGAATTTAGAGAGGCTTTGAGTGGCAGAAAGATAGATGTTAGTGCTATCTGTGCAGGTTTTCAGGGTTTTATATTGTCAACGGATGCATCTGTCAGAAAAAAGTTTAGAGACACGATGGAGGAGATAATAATTGCAGCAGGAGAGCTTAACTCTGTTGGGGTTATTATGGTTCCGGCATTTAATAGCCAGGTGCCTGTGATGCCTCATACGCAAGAAACTCGAGATTTTCTTTGTCAGGAGCTGGATGATTTGGGCAATTTTGCAAGTAAGTATGGCACATCTATTATATTAGAGCCGCTCAATAGGCGTGAGGCTTTTTATATGAGACAGGTGGCTGATGCAGCATCAGTATGTAGAGATATTAACAATCCGAGTGTGACATGTCTTGGTGATTTTTGGCATATGACTTTCGAGGAGACTAGTGATTTGGCTGCTTTTGTTTCGGCCGGAGAATATTTGTCTCACGTGCATATGGCTAGCCGAAAAAGAAGAAGCATGCCTGGTGAGGATGGAGCAGCTGATAATTATGTAGATGGCTTCAAGGGGCTTAAGCTTATAGGATATAATGGATATGTGAGCTATGAGTGTGGATGTCAGGGTGATCGCAATATTGTGGTGCCCGAGTCTATAGAGCTTTTGCGTAAGCAATGGTCTAAAGCATAAATACATTTATTAATAATATATGTGGGAAGAGCAGGGTGGAAGAACTCTGCTCTTTTCTGTTTTTTAGAAACTAGGTCTCTAATGTGTGATTATTTTTTTATTTTTGTAGATTGATAGTAGAATATTTTAGTGACATATAAATTGAATAATTAAAATGAAGAAAATTATTTTTATGCTTACATCATTTTTTCTGTTGGCTTCTTGTGCCGGCAATTCAGAGAAGTCGAGTGAGGTGATTGAACCTGATTTGCCAGATGCCTCGTTTGAATATCATGTGGACAGATTCGCTGATATTGAGATACTGCGTTATTATGTTCCCGGTTTCAAAACTTTGCCGTTGGAGCAAAAAGAGTTGATTTATTATCTTTCACAAGCTGCATTGGAAGGACGTGATATTTTGTGGGATCAACATAATAGTTTGAACCTGACTATTCGTCGTGTTTGTGAGGCTGTTTATGAAAACTATATGGGTGATAAATCATCTGATAATTGGAAAAACTTTGAGACATATCTAAAACAAATATGGATGGCTAATGGTGTTCATCATCATTATTCGGAGGATAAGATAATACCTCAGTTTTCGCAAGATTACTTTGTGTCTATTGTGAAGGGTGTTGATCCCGGCAGAATGCCCTTTAGAGATGGTATGGCTGCTGATGAAACTCTAAAGGAGATCCTTCCTTTGATGTTTGATCCAAAGGTGATGCCCAAGCGTATGAACCAAGATGCAAAAGCTGATATTGTAGCTACTTCGGGTGTGAACTTTTATGAAGGGGTTACTCAAAAGGAGGTTGAGGGTTTTTATAATGCAATGAAAAATCCTAATGACAACACTCCCGTTTCATATGGATTGAACAGCAAAGTGGTAAAGAGAGACGGTGTTGTTACGGAAGATGTTTGGAAACTTGGAGGTATGTATGATAAGGCTATTGAGCGTATCATCGGCTGGTTAGATAAAGCTTCGGGTGTGGCCAACGCTGAGCAAAAAGATATTATCGGTTCTTTGATAGACTTTTATAAGTCGGGCGATCTTAAAACTTTTGATGATTATTCTATAAAGTGGACTAATGATACTACTTCTCGTGTTGACTTCATTAATGGTTTCATTGAAACGTATGCCGACCCACTGGGTATGAAGGCTACTTGGGAATCTATTGTTAACTTTAAGAGTGAAGAGGCTTCTAAGAGAACAGAAATTATTAGCTCTAATGCTCAATGGTTTGAAGATAATTCGCCAATAGATCCAAAGTTTAAAAAGGATGAGGTGAAAGGTATCTCGGCAAAGGTGATTACTGTGGCTATGCTTGGTGGTGATTGTTATCCTGCTACTCCTATAGGTATCAATTTGCCAAACTCTAACTGGATTCGCAGAGATCATGGTTCTAAATCTGTGACTATTGATAATATTACTTCTGCATATTCAAATGCTGCAATAGGTAGTGGCTTTGATGAGGAGTTTATGTGGAGTGATGTGGAGCGTGAGCAGTCTGAAAAGTATGGTGGTATGACAGATGATTTGCATACTGACTTGCACGAGTGTTTGGGTCATGGTTCGGGAAAACTTTTGCCTGGTGTTGACAATGATGCTCTTAGGGCTTATGCTTCTCCATTGGAGGAGACGCGTGCTGATCTTTTTGCTTTGTATTACTTGGGTGATGATAAACTGGTTGAACTAGGATTGTTGCCTAACAGTGATGCATATAAGGCTCAATATTATAAATATATTATGAACGGTGCTATGACTCAGCTAACTCGTGTGCAGCTTGGCAAGGATATTGAGCAAGCACATATGCGCAACCGTGCATTGATAGCCAATTGGGTAATAGAGAATGGTAAGGCTGACAATGTGGTGGAGCTGGTGGAGCGTGATGGCAAAACATATGTTGTGATTAATGATTATGCAAAACTCCGTGAGTTGTTTGGTATGTTGCTAACAGAGGTGCAAAGAATTAAGTCGGAAGGTGACTTTGAGTCTGGCAAAAACCTGATTGAAGCATATGGCGTAAAAATTAATCAAAACCTTCACAAAGAGGTGTTGGAGAGATATGCAAAACTAGATTTAGCGCCATACAAAGGCTTTGTAAATCCTGTTTATAAACTGGTTAAAGATGCTGATGGAAAAGTTACGGATGTAACTATTTCGTATGATGAGAACTATGTGGATCAACAGTTGAGATATTCAAATCAATACTCTGTATTGCCACTTAAAAACTAAATTGTCTGAGACTGACAAAACAATAATACTAAATAAGCGTTTCGGTGTATCTGAAGCGCTTATTTTAATTGCTTCAATATAAAAACTATGACGTACGACGAAACTTTATATTATCTATATAATCAAATGCCGGAATATCAACGAGTGGGACAGTCGGCATACAAGCCCGGGCTTGACAATAGCTATAAGCTTGATGCTATTTTGGGTGAGCCTCACACAAAGTTTAAAACTATTCATGTGGGTGGTACTAATGGCAAGGGTTCCACTTCTCATATTATCTCTGCCATATTAATGGAGGCAGGATATAAGGTTGGTCTATATACTTCTCCTCACTTGGTTGACTTTAGAGAGAGAATTAGAGTTGACGGCTGGATGGTTTCCAAAGATTATGTGATAGAATTTGTTGAAAAGTATCGCTCGCAGTTTGAGCCTGTGATGCCTTCATTCTTTGAGCTGACAATGGAGATGGCTTTTAAATACTTTGAAGAGGAAGAGGTGGATGTGGCCATTATTGAAGTGGGACTTGGCGGACGATTGGATAGCACTAATATTATTAATTCTCAACTGTCTGTTATCACTAATATCGGATTTGATCATGTTCAGTTCTTGGGAGATAATCTTGAATCTATTGCAAGAGAAAAAGCAGGTATTATAAAGACAAATGTGCCCATTGTGATTGGTGAGGCAAGTGATGAGGTGATACGAAATGTCTTTATTGATAAGGCTGTGAGCATGGATGCACCTATAGTATTTGCGGAGGAGGTGGTTGATGACTTTGTAGCTAAACGTGAAAATGGAGTTTTGTCATTTTATTTTGATGGAGTAGATGTTGTTATTCCTGCTCTTACCGGTTTTGCACAAGAGAAAAATGCCCGCACTGTAATTGCTTCAGTTCGCGAGCTTATCAAATTGGGATATAATATCTCTGATGATGATGTGAAGAAAGGATTTGAAAATGTATTGAACCTGACAGGATTGATGGGTAGATGGCATCAGCTTTCGGACAATCCTAAGATAGTTTGTGATACAGGTCATAACTCGCATGGCATGAAGTATATTGTGGATCAATTGAGAAAAGAAGAGTATAATAGGCTTCATATTGTTTTTGGTATGGTAAACGATAAAGATGTTGAATCAGTGCTGGAACTAATGCCCAAAGAGGCTGTATATTATTTTACTCGTGCCTCCATCGAGAGGGCTTTGTCTCCAGAAGAGCTTCAGGCTAAGGCGCAGAAGTATGGATTGAATGGGAACATATACGATGAGATTTCAAAAGCGATAGAGTCGGCACAAAAAAACGCCGATGAAAATGATTTTATCTTCATCGGCGGCAGTTCGTTTATTGTGGCAGATGCACTACCTCTTTTTATTTGATTACCATATCAATACTACTTGAAAGTCTTTACTCTCAAGATATTCATCAGCTCTCATCAGGTCTGATGCTTCAATATAGAATGCGACAGTGGATGGATTGCCAAGCTGAAAATCACATTTGATGGTTTCGGTGTACGTGCCATAATATGTTTGTCCGTTTTCTGTAAATTCATATTCGTATGACTTTAGGTATGGTAGGTTTGCTTTAGTGTTGTTGTTGAACTTTACGTAGGCTGAAACAAATCCTTCATTATATATAAAAGGGGTAAGCTCAGGCAAATCTACTATCACCTCATATTGACCTGAGCTGTTGTTCCATAGCCAGTCTGTTTTGTTGATTTTAATGTTTACTACTCTCCATTGAGTTTCGGCAACATCATTTGTTGTTTCACATGATGTCATGCTTACTGATAATCCAATAATCATCATTAAGACTGCGAGGGATTTTGTTATCTTTTTCATACTTTATAATGTGTTTATTTAATATTCAATCCTGTTTTATTGTAATGCTTATAACAATGACTATGTATATTTGTTGAGGTTTAATACTATTTGTGATTTAAAAGATAATTAGTTTTTTTGCATCTGATGTCCTACTAGCTTGTAATCATCATTGGTTTGGTGTGTTTGTCAACACAAGCCACTTAAAAATGTTGAAAAAAGAGACTTAATCTTGCTATAAAACTTTTTATTTATTAAATCAACTTACTATCTTTGCAAAGTATCAAGCTACAATTTATTCATTATTGACCGATGTCTGTTTTTTGTAGATACTGGTTTTTTAAATCTATAATCGTAGAATGAGCTTTTGAATCTTAATCAATAAATATTATAATAAAAGCAACCTTATTAATTGAGCCTTATGAATAAAATCATTGAATGTGTTCCGAACTTTAGCGAAGGTCGGGATAAACAGAAAATTGAAAGAATTGTAGAGTCTTTCCGTGGAAAAGATAATGTGAAATTGCTGGATTATAGCAATGATGAGGACCATAACAGACTTGTAGTTACGGTGGTTGGCGAACCCAAAGCATTAAAAGATGCATTGATAGAAGCTATTGGTGTGGCAGTAAGGGAGATTGATATGACCAAACATAAGGGACAACACCCACGTATGGGTGCTGTAGATGTTGTGCCATTTATACCAATAAGAAATGTAACGCAAGATGAGGCAGTTGAGTTGTCAAAGGAGGTTGGTGAAGCAGTAGCCAATCTATACAACCTGCCGGTGTTTTTGTATGAGAAATCTGCATCTGCACCTCATCGTGAAAATTTAGCGACCATACGAAAAGGGGAGTATGAAGGTATGGCTGAAAAGATAAAGCTCCCTGAGTGGGAACCAGATTATGGTCCCATCGAGAGACATACCACAGCCGGTGCTGTGGCAATAGGTGCGCGTATGCCTTTAATAGCATATAATGTGAATTTGGGAACGGATAACCTGGATATAGCTGTTGCAATAGCAAAGAAGGTTAGGTTTCTGGGTGGAGGATTGCGTTTTTGCAAGGGAATGGGAGTTGCCCTTGAAGATCGTGGTATTACTCAGGTGTCTATGAATATTACAGACTATACTAAAACTTCAATTTATCGTGCTCACGAGTTGGTGCGTATTGAAGCTAATCGTTATGGTGTTCCAATAGTAGGTGCTGAGATAATTGGGCTTGTGCCAATGGATGCGTTAGTTGACACTGCTGCTTATTATCTTGGATTAGAGAATTTTTCTGTGAGTCAGGTCTTAGAATCTAGGCTTATGGAATAGTATTAATAAATTAAATTATGACTTTTGATTGGAATTGGTGGCTTGAACTATTTGCTGCAACAATGGGCGTGATCAGTGTGTGGTTTGCCCGAAAAGAAAATATCTTGGTATTCCCGGTGGGGATTGTCAACGTATTAATTTATATTTATATCTGCTTTGCTGCAAAGCTTTATGCAAATGCAGGAATAAATGCCGTCTATTTTATTTCTAATGTATATGGATGGTATTTGTGGGGGAGATCGAGTGAGGGAGAGGGAAAATTAAAAATCTCTCATAATAATATTTTACAGAATATTCTCTCGTGGGCTTCTATAGTAGCTATATATGCTGTAGCATTGATGGTATTGCGATATGCAAATAGAACTGATACTGCTTATCTTGAATCCAATTTGCCGTATATCGACTCTTTCAATACTGCTTTCTTTTTGGTGGCGACCATTTTGATGGCATTTAAGAAGGTGGAGAATTGGATTTTCTGGACTGTTGGTAATGTGGTTTCAATTCCGATTTATGTGTCTCAGGGATTATATTTTACGGGAGTGCAATATTTTATATTCCTAATTCTGGCTGTATCTGGCTGGATTGAATGGAGAAAGAAAACAAAATTAAAAGCTGTTGAATACAATTCAATAGAATAACAAATCAATTATTTAAATAAAAAATTATGGGGACAAAAATTAAATTGGCAATACTTGCTATTGCTCTGATTAGTATTTCATGTAGCAAAGAAGATAGTAACTATGAGAGTAATTTACTGAATGGGGTTTGGGTGAATTCTGTTACTAAAACTGATACTCTGGATTTTAGCGTGAAACCGGAGTTTACAAGATCAGCCAATTTATTTCAACTTAAGCGTGGAGTTGAAGTTAGAAAAGGGCAGGTTATGCCCAAAATTGGAAGTGGATATTATGAGTATCACATTTCAGGAGATAATATATTCCTAAAAGGGGTACTCATTGATATTCACCAAGACAAAAGCTATTTGTTTAAACTTAATCCTGACAAAAAAACTTTGTTAATAGGTGGGTTTGCACCATTTGAGGGTGAATTGTCAGAAAATGAATTTATTAGAATTGACTAACAAAAACATTATTATCAAAAATGCCGCACAGGTTGTTACCTGTAGCGGCTTTGCCGGAAAACGCGGTGAAGAGATGTCTGACCTGCACGTGATAGATAATGGCACAGTTGTTGTGACTGATGGCATTATCTCTCATGTGCTAAGACAGGAAGAACCACTTCCGGTAGATGAAAAGTATTATAAAATAATTAATGCTGAGGGAAAAGCGTTGCTTCCCGGATTTGTTGACCCGCATACTCATTTTGTTTTTGGCGGATACCGAGAGGAAGAATTTTCGTGGAGAATGCGTGGTGATAGCTATATGGACATCATGAATAGAGGTGGCGGTATAGTTAATACTACTAGGGCTACTAGAGAAGCATCTTTTGATGAGCTATATGATTCGGCCAAAGTGCGTCTTGATGAAATGCTGAAGCTGGGTATTACCACTGTTGAAGGGAAAAGTGGATATGGCTTGGATAAAGATACTGAGCTGATGCAGCTTAGAGTAATGAAAAAACTAAACGATGATCATCCTGTTGATATTGCTACTACCTTTATGGGAGCACATGCAACACCTGCAGAATGGAAAGGCGGAGAGGATGAGTTTATTGATTTTAATATCAAAGAGTTATTTCCTATTGTTGCCAAAGAGAGCTTAGCAGAGTTTGTTGACATTTTTACCGAGAAGAATGTATTTGATATAGAGCAATCGCGTAAATATCTTTTGGCAGGAAAGCAGCTTGGCTTTAAATTGAAGATACATGCTGATGAAATTGTGCAACTTGGTGGTGCTGAGCTTGCAGCCGAGGTTGGATGTATTTCGGCAGATCATCTTTTGCAAGCTTCGGATGAGGGAATAAAAGCAATGGCGGAGTCAAATGTTGTTGCAACATTGCTGCCTTTAACAGCCTTTTCGCTTCGTGAGGATTATGCGAGAGGTAGGGAGATGATAGATAGCGGTTGTATGGTTGCACTAGCCACTGATCTTAACCCCGGAAGTTCGTTCACGTCTTCTGTTCCTTTGTTGTTTGCTATAGCTTGTATTCAAATGAGGTTGTCTCCTGAAGAGGCGGTTACAGCGTTTACTATAAATAGTGCCGCAGCTATAGGACGTGCCGACAAAATTGGAAGTATTGATGTAGGTAAGCAGGCAGATTTCGTGTTGCTTAGATATCCATCATATAAATTTTTACCTTACCATGTAGGGATGAACATTGTTGACACTGTCGTGAAAAATGGTGTGGCTTATAAAAATGAGCTTAGTGCGATATAGCGAGAAAAATATAGAAACCATTATAATATATCAAACATGAAATTACAAGACTTAACTCTAAAACAATTATTAGAAAAAACTGCCGGAAGTGATCCAGTGCCGGGAGGCGGAAGTATGTCGGCAATGCATGGTGCTACAGCCGCTGCTTTGGGCGAAATGCTGGCAAATCTTACTATTGGAAGGAAAAAGTACATAGAAGTAGAAGAGAAAATGAAAGAGCTCTCAAGGAAGTT
This sequence comes from uncultured Proteiniphilum sp., assembly GCA_964607405.1. Classification (GTDB taxonomy): domain Bacteria; phylum Bacteroidota; class Bacteroidia; order Bacteroidales; family Dysgonomonadaceae; genus Petrimonas. Next base: position 39,479 of record CAZSKF010000004.1, read on the forward strand.
CTCTGAATTTAGAAGTCACTTTCTAAATGATATTGATCGTGATAGTGATGCTTATGCACTTGTGGCTCAGGCTTACAAACTACCAAAGGATACAGACGAAGAAAAGGCTGTGAGAGCAGATAAGATAGAAGAGGCTACAAAAATTGCAGCTTTGGTGCCGATGGAAATAGCAGAACGTGGGGTGGAAATGATGTCTTTGATTGAAACTGTTACACGTGATGGTAATACAAATGCTATAACAGATGGACTAGTTTCATTAATGACTTGCAGAACATCAATTTTGGGTGCTATATTAAATGTAAGAATTAACCTTGGCTCAATAAAAGACGAAGAGTTTAGAGAGACTTATGCTGAGAAATGTCAACAGATAGAAAATAATGCTCAAGAGAAAGAGCTTCAAATATTAATTGAGATAATACCTACAATATAAGGGTGGACTACTTATTTATTATTTTGCGTGACATAGGTACAGTCTAATAAAATTGAGAATAAACATTTTAATCGTATGAAAAATATATACTATATAGGTAGAGACGACTTGACTTTTGAGGATTTGGAACGAATTATTTCTGAAAATATCAAAGTTGAACTTGCGCCTGAAGCAAAAGAGCGTATAAAAAAATGTCGTGACTATCTAGACCAAAAGATGGAGAACCACAGCGATCCAATATATGGTATTTCTACAGGATTTGGGTCGTTATGTAAGCATACCATTTCTAATGATGATTTGAATACATTGCAGGAGAATCTTGTAAAATCACATGCTTGTAGTGTTGGTAAAGAAGTGACCCCGTTTATAGTGAAGCTTATGTTTTTGCTAAAAGCTCATGCTTTGTCTCTAGGATATAGCGGTGTTCAGGTTGCAACTGTGCAGCGAATGATAGATTTGTTAAACAATGACATTCTCCCTATAGTTTATGATAAAGGCTCGTTGGGAGCTTCAGGTGATTTGGCACCCTTGGCAAACCTTTTTCTTCCTCTGATAGGAGAAGGAGATGTTTACTATAAAGGTAAAAAACGAGAAGTTGGTGGTGTCCTTGATGAATTTGGATGGGCGCCCATCAAACTGAAAAGTAAGGAGGGATTAGCTCTTTTGAACGGAACTCAGTTTATGGCTGCTCATGGAGTTTTTTCTGTACTCAAAGCGCAAAGATTGTGTAAGCGCGCAGACTTGATAGCTTCTATTTCTTTGGATGCTTACGATGGGCACATCGAGCCTTTTGATGAAAAACTACATATGATACGGCCACATATAGGGCAACTGGAGACTTCGCAGAATGTTCGAAAGTTTCTTGAGGGAAGTGAAATCATAGGAAGAGAGAAAGCTCATGTGCAAGATCCTTATTCTTTTAGATGTGTTCCGCAGGTTCATGGTGCAACAAAAGATGCGTTAGAGTATGTCAAGTCAGTATTGCTAACAGAGATAAACTCTGTAACAGACAATCCAACCATCTTTCCTGACGAGGATCAGATTATTTCAGGTGGTAATTTTCATGGGCAGCCGTTAGCTATTTCATATGACTTTTTGGCTATTGCTATGGCAGAGCTTGGTAATATATCGGAGCGACGTACAGCTCAATTGATTTTAGGACATCGTGATTTGCCAGAATTTTTAGTGGCTAACTCTGGCCTGAATTCAGGCTTTATGATTCCTCAATATGTGGCAGCGTCTGTGGTGAGTCAAAACAAAATGTATTGTTATGCAGCAAGCAGTGACTCGATAGTTTCATCTAATGGTCAAGAAGACCATGTGAGTATGGGCGCAACATCAGCTATTAAGCTTCTTAACGTTATGGATAATCTGGATATTATTCTCTCAATAGAGCTAATGAATGCTGCACAGGCTTTAGAGTTTAGAAGGCCCTTGAAGTCATCGGGTATTATTGAAAAAGTGATTAGAGAGTTCCGTAAGGTAGTGCCTTTTATAGATGAGGATATTGTAATGTATAAGGAGATTGAAAAGACTGTTACTTTTTTGAATCGCTTGCATGTAGATGATTTATAGAGTGGAACTTAATAGCAAATAGTTTATTCTGTATTAGAATATGAATGGGTGTATCACGAAATGTGGTTTCACCCATTTTTCATATATAGTATATTTACTATTGTATTGTTATAAAAAATAGTGGTTATCAACCTTCAGGGTGTGTTGAAAGGAGCATTAAATTTTAAATGAGACAATGTGATAAATTAAAAACAATAGTACTTTTTATTTAATCACATTTGTATGTTTTAGTATCTTTGTAAATTAGTTTTTAAATAATGAACATTTAAACATAACAAATTGTAATGGTAGAACAGGTGAGGAATACTTTGCGGGATTCGGCTGCGGCTCGATGGGGTTCGCTATTCATAGTTTCATTTACTATGATGTGTGCTTATTTTTTAACAGACATAATGGCTCCCTTGGCCGGATTGCTTGAAGGGCAACTAGGATGGTCAAGGTCTGAGTATGGAACATTTACCAGCTCTTATGGTTGGTTCAACGTGTTTCTGTTGATGCTTATATTCGGAGGTATTATTCTGGATAAGGCAGGAATTAGAATTACAGGTATAGGTGCAACATTGTTAATGGTTGTTGGTACCGGAATAAAATATTGGGCAGTATCAACATCCAGTTTGGATGGACTTACTCTCTTAGGACTAAATGCTCAGGTGTTGTGGGCAAGTATTGGTTTTGCCACGTTTGCAGTTGGGGTAGAGGTATCCGGAATAACTGTATCAAAGATTATCGTTAAGTGGTTTAAGGGTAAAGAGTTGGCAACAGCTATGGGGTTGGAGATGGCAATGGCGCGTATAGGTACTGCTTTTGCTTTAGGTTTCTCCGTTCCTATTGCTAAAGCTACAGGAGTAGTTGACGTGTCTCGTCCTGTTTTGGTGGCACTGATAGGGTTATGTATAGGCTTTATTTCATTTTTGGTTTATGTGATGATGGATAAGAAACTAGATGCATCAATGGCCGATAACGGACATGTGGAGCCGGAGGATGAATTTAAACTTTCTGATATTGGACAAATTCTTAAAACAAAGGGCTGGTGGTATATTGCAATTCTGTGTGTATTGTTTTACTCGGCTGTTTTTCCTTTCCTGAAATATGCGACAGACTTGATGGTAAATAAGTTTGATGTGAATGAAGACTTGGCAGGAATGAT
>CAZSKF010000004.1:42730-44284 GCA_964607405.1 uncultured Proteiniphilum sp.
GAGAACAGATTGGGTACTGCATATGCATTAATCTTTTATGTTCAAAACTGGGGATTGATGGGTGTTCCATTACTTATTGGTTGGGTACTTGAAAAATATTGTATCACCGGAACAACTGTAAGAGATGGCTTGACAGTTAATACATATGACTACACACTACCAATGATGATATTCACAGTGTTTGGAGTATTAGCTCTAATATTTGCATTCCTACTTAAGGCTGAAGATAAAAAGAAAGGATATGGACTTGAGCTTCCTAATATTGAAAAGTAGTATTATATAATCAAACATAAATATTAAGAGCGAACATCTGATGTTCGCTTTTTTTGTTACATTTGTATAATTGATAATCATATATCAATCAAGAAACTACAGCTTCAAAATTTAAAATGAAATTTCAGCTTACATCACAGTATAAACCTACGGGTGATCAACCTGATGCTATCAAAGCTTTGGTTGATGGCTTAAATAATAATAATCCTTATCAAACTCTTTTGGGTGTCACGGGTTCAGGCAAGACGTTTACGGTTGCCAATGTGATTGCCCAGGTAAATAAGCCTACTCTTGTTCTTAGCCACAATAAAACTTTGGCAGCTCAATTATATAGTGAGTTTAAAAGTTTTTTTCCAAATAACTCTGTTGAGTACTTCGTTTCATATTATGATTACTATCAGCCTGAGGCCTATATCCCAACTACAGATACATATATAGAGAAAGACTTGTCGATAAATGAAGAGATTGAAAAGTTAAGGCTTGCAACAACTTCAGCATTACTATCGGGCAGAAATGATGTTATTGTTGTTTCGTCTGTTTCTTGTCTCTATGGTATGGGAAACCCTGATGACTTTAAGGAAACAACTATAGATATAGAGGTAGGACAAACAATAGACAGGGACCTGTTTTTAAGACAATTGGTTACCAGTCTTTATTCAAGAAATGAGTCAGAAGAATATGGCAGAGGCAACTTTAGGGTAAAAGGTGATACTGTTGATGTTTTTCTTGCTTATACTGATTATATAATCCGTATTATTTTTTGGGGAGATGAAATAGAGAGCATAGAAGCAATAGATCCGCTTACGGGTGTCACTACTGAAAAGTATGATAGTTATAGAATATTTCCAGCAAATCTTTTTATCACCACTCAGGAACGAATATTCAGAGCAATAGATGAGATACAAATTGATTTGGGAAAACAGGTGGAGTTCTTTAAATCAATAGGCAAGCCTTTGGAGGCGAAAAGATTATATGAAAGGGTTACTTTTGATGTGGAGATGATAAAAGAGATTGGTTATTGCTCCGGCATAGAGAACTACTCCAGATATTTTGATGGTAGAGCACCGGGAACTCGACCTTTCTGTTTGCTTGACTTCTTTCCCGATGATTATTTGACTGTAATTGATGAAAGCCATGTTACTATTCCACAGATTAGGGCAATGTATGGTGGAGACCATTCCAGAAAAACAAACTTGGTTGAATATGGATTTAGACTACCGGCTGCCATAGATAATAGACCTTTGAAATTCGAAGAGTTTGAAATATTAGCTCCTGAAATCA
>CAZSKF010000005.1:0-43400 GCA_964607405.1 uncultured Proteiniphilum sp.
CAAAAGAATTTGCAAGAATCAATGGAGGCTTACAAGATGGCACTTCGATTTAACTCAGAAGACGATGAGGCCAGATATAACTTGGCAGTGGTGCAAAAGATGATTCAGGATCAGGAGGAGGATGAGCAGCCTGAGCAACAGGAGCAACAACAAAATGAAAATCAGCAGGAACAGCAAGATAATCCTAATCAACCTAAAAAGACGGAACAGTCACCTGAGCCTGAACAGATGTCGAGGGATAATGCTCGTCAATTGCTTCAGGCGATAGAACAGGATGAGAAGGAAACTTTGGAAAAGGTTAATAAAATGAAGGCTGAGGAGAGAAAGCAGAAGTCTGATGAAAATAAGAAACGCAATAAAGATTGGTAAATAGTATAAATGAAATATTTTTTTAATACATACAAAATTGCAATATTGTTTGCTCTGATAATGATGTCAAGTGCGCGTGTTAATGCACAAGTGACGTTTAGAGCAACTGCACCGGCGTCCGTAGTGCAGGGTGAACAGTTTAGGCTAAGCTATACTCTTAATAAGGAAGGTAGAGATTTGAGGCTTCCGGATATGAAAGGGTTTGAAGTTCTTTTCGGACCTTCAACATCAACAAGTTACAGTATGAGTACTGTGAATGGTAAGACTGTATCTGAGAGTTCTGTGACATATACCTATATATTAGTAGCTTCAGATGAGGGGACATTTGATATTGAACCTGCTACAATTAAAGTAGATGGTAGTAATTATAAGTCGAACTCGTTGAAAATAAGTGTTCTGCCTCCGGATAAGACTAAAAGCAGTGGTGAAAGTACGGTTTCTTCTCAATCCTCATCTGGTTCTGCTCCGACAATTAGTGATAATGATGCATTTATAAGACCTATTATTTCTAAGAACGGGGTGTATGAACAGGAGGGATTTACAGTTACATATAGAATATATACTGTTTACAATAATGTTTATTTTGAAGATGTTGAGTTTCCTGAATTTGATGGATTCATGAGTGAGGACTTTAATATATCATCAAATCAACAGCTTAAATTAGAGAGATATAAAGATAGGAACTATTATACTGCCGACTTGAAGAAGACATTATTATTTCCTCAAAAATCAGGTAAGATAATAATTCCATCAGGGAAGTTTAAGTCTGTATTTACAGTGCCATCAGGCAAAAAGGTTTCAACTTTCTTTGGCAACCAGGAGGTGATGGCTGAAGTTAAGAAGACATTAGTGTCGGCTCCCATAACAGTTGATATCAAACCTCTGCCGGACGGAAAACCTTTGGCTTTCTCTAATGCTGTGGGGTCATACTCTTTTAACAGCGAGATTAGTTCTGAACGAGTGAAGGCTAATGAGCCTATCACAGTCAAGGTTACTATTTCAGGAACGGGTAATAGTAAGCTGATTCAAAATCCTGAAGTTGTATTTCCTACAAACTTTGAAACTTATGATCCTACTATTAATAATCAGTTGGAGGCTAGTGGCACAGGATTGACTGGATCTAGAACCATAGAATATTTGGCTATTCCCAGATATGAAGGAAAGTATAAAATTCCATCTATAGAGTTTTCATATTTTGATCCTTCATCTAAATCTTATAAGACATTAAAATCTGCCGAGTATAACTTGGATATTGAAAAAGGCGATCCTTCCATAGCTGCAACAAATAGTTATGTGAATCAGCAAAATGTGAAAGTAGAGGAAGACATTAGATTCATAAAGACTGGTAAGCCACAATATCAATCAAAGGATTTGTTCTTTGTGGGTTCGCTAAGATATTGGATGTGGTATATAATTCCGTTTGTAGTGTTTGTTTCTTTTGCTGTGCTTAATATTAAAAGGGCTAAAGAAAATTCAAACATCAAGCTGGTGAAAACCAAGAGAGCAAATAAAGTGGCAATAAAACGCTTGAGAGTGGCAGAAAAGCACTTGAGACAGCATAACAAAGAGAGCTTTTATGATGAAATATTACGTGCGCTTTGGGGATACTTTAGTGATAAGCTATCAATTCCTGTAGCAAATTTAACCAAAGATAATATAGAATCAGAATTGTCAAATTATGGAATTGATGAATCATTGATTAAGGAATTTACTTCTATACTTAATACTTGCGAGTTTGCAAGATATGCGCCTGTGGAAAGTGATACAGCAATGGATAAATTGTATGATAAGACAATTAAAGCCATTGGTGAAATGGAAAATAAACTGATTGTTAAATAGAATTGAGTATGTCAAGATATATAACTTTGTTTTTTGTTCTACTTGTTTCGATAGCCTCTTTGGCACAGACATCTTCTGACGCTGCCTCTGACGCTTATAGGGAAGGAGATTATGTCAAAAGTATTCAACTGTATGAGCAGGTGGTAGCTCAAGGGTTACATGAGAACAGAGAATCTGCAGAGATCTACTATAACTTAGGAAATGCTTACTTTAGAAACGGGGAAACAGCAAAAGCTGTATTAAATTATGAGCGTGCTTTATTGTTAAGCCCTGGAGATAGTGATATACGTCATAATTTGAGTTTTGCACGCACTAGATTAGAAGATAAGATAGACGCTTCGGATAGTTTTTTTCTGAATAGCTGGATTAGTGAACTTAGGAATTCATTTAATTCTAATCAATGGGCTAATATTGGAATAGGTCTGTTTATTGCATTTTTAATCTCTTTGGGAGCTTATTTTTTTATACGCAAAATCTGGATAAGGAAAACAGGATTCTATGCTGCTATAACTTTTGTTGTTCTGATGTTTATTGCTAATAGTTTCGCATTCAAACAAAAAAATGACAGAATAAATAGAAAGAGTGGAATAGTGATGGTGGCATCTGCTTCTATCATGACGTCACCCGATGCTAATAGTCAAGAATTGTTTAGGCTGCATGAAGGTACTAAAGTTAGAATTAAGAAAACTGATGGATTGTGGATTGAAATAGAGATAGCAAATGGTAGTGTGGGGTGGACATCAAAAGAAAATATAGATACGATTTAAAACAAGAACAAATATATCGGTCAATGGGTTAAATAGTTATCCATATATGGGATAGATTAGATTAATTGCAAAGACTATTTTTTCAAATAATAAAATCTTTAAGTGATATGAGAGATGCAATTGAGAGTTTAATTCCCTTAGAGCGAAACTTGTTTTTTATGCTCAATGGTAGTGAGTCTGTATTTCTGGATAATCTGTTCTGGACTATAACTGGGAAGATAATTTGGGTGCCTGTGCTTGTGTTTTTAGCTGTGATGATCTTTTACAGAACGTCATTTAAAGTTGCTGTTATTACTTTAATATCAGTGGTTGTACTGTTTGCTTTATGTGATCAAATATCATCGTCATTTTTCAAGGACTATTTTCAACGCTTAAGGCCGACTCACCATCCGGACTTTATGAACCTAGTTGACACTGTTAAGAATTATAAGAGTGGAGGGTTTAGTTTTATTTCCGGACATGCCACTAATAGTTTTGGAGTTGCGGTTCTTATCTCAAGGATCTTTATGAGTAGGTGGGTAACAATACCTATTCTGACATGGGCCACTATGAATAGTTATTCTAGGCTATATCTGGGTGTTCACTTTATAACTGATATCCTGGCCGGAATTATTGTTGGTACTTTAATAGCACTAGGTGTGTTTTTATTATACCGACTAATTGTGAGAAAAATATTTAAGCTGCAAGCCATAGATGAAAAATGCTCGCTGTACTCCTCTGTTAACGCAAGGTTGCTGGGAATTGTTGTTAGCATTTACTTGCTGTTTGTTGTGATATTTAGTCCTATATTATCAACTTTACCGCATTGAATGTTGTTTTAATAATAAAAGAATGAGAAAACGCTTTTTTTATAGTTGAAATTTTGCTTATTCTAAAATAATGTGTAAGTTTATGGCATGAAATAAGAACTTATAGTATTTATTAATATAAAAATTTAAAGAAACCATGGCAAGAACTCTAACATTTAATGAATTAAGAGCATTGAAAGACCAGCTCCCCGATGGTAGCATGCGTAAAATAGCAGAAGAACTAGGTTTAAAGCCTGAGACAGTTAGAAACTATTTTGGTGGGCACAACTATAAAGAAGGCAAAAGTATTGGCGTTCATATTGAAGCGGGACCCGATGGGGGTATTGTAGTTTTAGATGATTCTACAATTTTTGATAAGGCGCTATCTATATTGGGACTTGACGATTATCCTGTTTTACAAAGTCAAGAGACTACAGAAGAAGAGCAGGCTGTCGAATAAGATGTAATAAAGTAAGGCCCAATATTTAGATATATAATAATCTAGATATTGGGCTTTTTCTTTCAATTAATTACTAACTGTAACATTAATCAATATGCAAAAAAATAACACAAACAAGGAAAACGAAAAACATGATAGCGATTTGATAACTGTAGCAATACATTCATATGAAAAGGCTGTTATTTTGAAGTCTATTCTTGAGTCTGAAGGGATAAACGCAGTTATTCATGGAGTAAGTATTATTCAACCATCTGTGCCGGGCAACGTTCGAGTTAGAATTAATGAAAAGGACTTGCCACGTGCTTTGACTATAATAGAGCAGGTGGATTTTACTTCTCATGTGGAGTCTGCTGATGACATGGATAGTGTAAAGAACAAAAATGAGGTGCTTATACCAATAGATTTTTCAAACTATACAATGAAAACTTGTGAGTTTGGTTTTAATCTGGCGTTTGATATAAAGAGTGATGTTACTTTGTTTCATTCTTTTTATACTCCATATTATCCAATGGCCGTACCTTTTGGAGACTCATTTGCTGTGCAAACATCAGACAGGGATTTGTATAAAGACATAAAAGAAAAGGTGGAGAAGCAAATGGCAGAATTGATAGAGAATATCAATTCTAAAATTTCAAGTGGTGAGCTGCCGAAGGTTAAATTTTCGCACTCAATTGTGGAGGGGTTACCTGAAGAAGAGATTATTTCATATTCTAAGAAACATAGACCTAAAGCTGTGGTGATGGGTACACGAGGAAGTAATGCTAAGGATTTGGATTTGATCGGTAGTGTAACTGCTGAGGTGATTGACGGATGTAGAACCCCTATATTCGCAATACCTGAGAATTCAAAGGATATCGATATATCTCAGATTAAAAATATAGCTTTTTTAACAAACTTTAGAGAGCGCGAGTTTAAGGCTTTTGATGTGATGATGAATTTTATTCGTCCTTATCCAATTGCTGTTCATTTGGCTCACATGGCTCGAAAAGGAGATGTTTGGGATGAGATTAAGCTTTCAGGAACTCAGAAATATTTAGAAGATCAATATCCGGACTTAGACCTGAGATATAAATTGTTGGATAGAGACAAGCAGCTGGAATTGGTGTTGGAGGAGTTTGTTGCCCAGAATCAGATTGATATGATTGCTATGTCTAGCTCAAGGCGAGGTCTCTTTACTCGTATTTTTAATCCGGGAATTGCGCGTCGAATGCTGTTTCATTCAGACACACCTCTATTGGTAATAAAAGGTTTATAATGATCTATCAGTATAATTAAACTAGACAGGTTTATATACTTGTCTCTATAACGGTTATTTGAATATGTATTCAGATAACCGTTTTTTTGTAAACATCAGTTTTTCTGTTAACATTATTATAAATTTATCTTATTTGTTATTATCTAGTGGATAAGCAAACATATAAGTTGAAAACATTATATATCTTTGTTTCATGATTAATTCATTAATATTGAAATGAGTTTAGTAAGTTCCTTAGAAAGTGTTGGTGAGTATGTAGTTTTGATGAAGAGAGCAATGTCGCCTCCTGACAGAGTAAGAGAGTTTTTTAAAGAATTCTCGAAGGAGACGTATAAGCTGGGCGTTAATTCTATATGGCTTGTGATGATAATTTCCTTTTTTATAGGTGCTGTCATTGTGATGCAAATTGCTCTTAATATTGACTCTCCTTTGTTGCCCCGATTTACAGTTGGGGTTGTTTCACGTGAAATTATTCTATTGGAGTTCTCTTCAACGATTATGTGTTTGATATTATCGGGTAAGGTAGGATCTAATATAGCTTCGGAGGTGGGTACGATGAGGGTAACCGAGCAAATAGATGCTTTGGAGATTATGGGTGTCAATTCTGCCAACTATTTAATCATGCCTAAAATAACCGCATTTGTTACTTTTATGCCTGTATTGGTTATAGTAAGTATGTTTTTAGGATTGTTTGGAGGGTATGTTATTTGTCTGGTGACAGGTGTTCCTCCTGTATCAACATATGTTTACGGAATTCAATTCTTCTTTAGAGAGAGGTTCGTCTGGTCTTCAATAATTAAGTCGATGCTATATGGTTTTATTATAGCATCTGTTTCTGCATATTATGGGTATTATGTAAAAGGAGGGTCTTTGGAGGTTGGAAAAGCAAGCACTGACTCTGTGGTGATAAACAATATATTAATTTTGGCGACCGATCTAGTGTTTACCAATTTGATGGCTTAATTTGTTGAAATGATAGATGTAAAGAACTTAACAAAACAGTTTGATAAGCGCGTTGTACTTGATAATATCAGCACCAGTTTTAAAGAGGGTGTTGTTAATATGATTATTGGCAAAAGTGGTTCGGGAAAAACAGTTTTCTTAAAATGCTTAATAGGATTGATTGAGCCAACAAGCGGTGAGATTAATTATGAGGGACAAAATATTGTGACCATGCGAAATCGCGAAATGAAACGATTAAGGAGAGACATGGGTATGATGTTTCAAGGATCTGCTCTTTTTGATTCAAGAACGGTTTTGGAGAATGTAATGTTTCCTCTAGATATCTTTTCAAGAAAAAATAAACGAGAGAGAAGAAAACGAGCTGAGTTTTGCTTGGAACGTGTTAATTTGCAGGATGCTGCTAATTTATTCCCTTCTGAAATTTCTGGCGGGATGATGAAGCGAGTAGCTATTGCTCGTGCTATTGCCTTAAACCCAAAGTACTTGTTTTGTGATGAACCAAATTCTGGATTAGACCCTAGAACTTCACAATTAATTGATGAGTTGATTGCCGATATAACCAATGATCTTGGAATTACGTCAATAGTTGTGTCTCATGATATGAACTCGGTTATGAATATTGGTGATGAAATAATATTTTTAAATGAAGGAGTTTTAGAATGGACGGGAACAAAAGAAACAATTATGGACTCGGATAATGAAGTGCTTAATGAGTTTGTTTTTGCTTCAGATTTGTTTAAGAAAATAAAGAGAAGTGATAACTTGATTGGTGATGATCATTGATCAAAAGTCTGAGTGCATTTGTTTTATATAATGAGTGTAAACAATTGTCGATAATAATTGTTATTCAGACAGCACTTAGCAGAGTGTATTTATAAAACCACAAATAATTAATAAAAACGATGAGCGGCACAATAAATTTTATTGCCGTTTTTTTAATATATAGTTATGGCTAATTTATTACAAATAAAGAATCTACATGCATCTGTAGAAAATAAGGAGATTTTAAAAGGTGTTAATCTCGAAATAAATGAAGGAGAGATTCATGCAATAATGGGTCCAAACGGATCAGGAAAGAGTACATTGGCTTCCGTATTAACCGGTAATCCGAAATTTGAAGTTACAAGAGGTAGTGTTATATATAAAGGGCAAGAATTGCTAGATATGGACCCTGATGAAAGAGCTAAAGAAGGAATATTCTTGAGTTTTCAATATCCTGTTGAGATACCGGGTGTTAGCATGGTCAACTTTATGAGATCAGCCCTTAACGAACAACGAAAGTATAGAGGTGAAGATGCTATTTCTGCATCAGATTTTTTAAAGTTGATGCGAGAAAAACGTGAACTGTTGAATATCGATAGTCAATTGGTTAGTCGCTCTGTTAACGAAGGTTTTTCTGGTGGAGAAAAGAAAAGAAATGAAATTTTCCAAATGGCCATGCTTGATCCTGTTTTATCAATTCTGGACGAGACTGACTCTGGATTAGATATTGATGCCTTGAGAATTGTGGCTGAAGGCGTAAATAAGCTACATGCACCAAATAAAGCGTCTATCGTAATTACTCACTATCAAAGATTATTAGAATATATTAAGCCAGATATTGTACACGTGCTTAGTGATGGTAAGATTATTAAAACAGGTGGTCCTGAATTAGCTCTAGAATTAGAAGAAAAAGGATACGACTGGATTATAAATAACTAAAAAAAGTACGAATCAAATGATTGAACAACAATATATTGATTTATTTAATGACAACAGAAGCATAATAGACAAGAACTCTGTAAAAGGAATGAATCGTCATCGTGATGCTGCTTTTGCTGCTTTTGATAAATCAGGTTTTCCAAATTCCAAACTTGAAGATTATAGAAATACCAATATAGCTCGTTTATTTGATGCTGATCTTGGATTAAATATCAACAACCTCCCCATTGAGGTGAATCCATACGATGCTTTTAAATGTGATGTGCCCAATTTAAATACTCATCTGTATTTTATGGTTAATGATCGTTATTATGATAATGATCAGGGTGATAGTCCATTTGAAAAGGGTGTGTTCGTTGGGAGTATGCAACGTTTTGCGGAAAAGCATTCAAAAATCTTCAAAAAGCATTACGCACAAATAGCAAAAGTAGAAGATAACGGCGCAATCGCTTATAACACAATGTTTGCACAGGACGGGTTTGTGGTTTATGTTCCTGAAAATGTTGTAATAGAACAGCCTCTTCAATTGATAAATCTACTGAAAAGTAATGTGGATGTTAATGTCAATAGAAGGGTTCTTGTAATAGCTGAGAAAAACGCTCAAGTGAAGCTATTGGTGTGTGACCATGCAGTAGATGATGTTGAGTTTGTAGTAACTCAGGTGACTGAGATTTTTGCTGATAGAGACTCACAAGTAGATGTTTACGAATTGGAGGAGAACTCATACAAAACAAAGAAAGTAAACAACTTATTTGCTGAGCAGAAAGAAAATTCTCACGTAAATGTATCAGGTATAACATTACATAATGGTGTTACTCGAAATAATTATACTTTCCGCTTATTAGGGGAGTATGCAGAGGCACATATTGGTGGATTGGCTATAACTGATAAAGAACAACATGTTGATAATTTTGCTTTTCTAGATCATTCTGTTCCAAATTGTCATAGCAACGAGTTGTTTAAATATGCCTTGAATGATAAATCAACAGGAGTTTTCTGTGGTAAAATATTGGTTGAGGTAGATGCTCAAAAAACATTGGCTTATCAAGATAATAAGAATCTACTTATTTCTGAAGATGCTAGAATGTATTCGAAGCCCCAACTTGAAATTTATGCAGATGATGTTAGATGCTCACATGGCTTGACAACAGGACATCTTGATGATGATGCCTTGTTTTATTTGCAGGCAAGAGGTATTACAGAAAAAGAAGCAAAAATGATTCTTATGGTTGCTTTTGCCAAAGACGTCGTTGACATGATTAGAATAGACTCACTTCGTGAACGTATTGAAGATCTTATAGATAAGAGATTTCGCGGAAAGCTTATGAGATGTGGAAATTGTGAGGTTTGTAAATAACCTTCAATTATAAATAATACTTTGATGTCACTATTTCAGATAATGTCTTTATTTCTTAAATGAGTATTGACATAACTGATAGTGACATCATTCTTTTTAAATAATAATATAATTGTCCAAATGATAGATATAGCAAAGATACGCTCAGACTTTCCCATCTTGTCACGCAAAATATACGATAAGCCTTTAGTTTACTTTGATAATGGAGCAACAACTCATAAGCCTGCCTGTGTAGTTGATAAAATTACAGAAATGTACTATACCGTTAACTCAAATGTGCATAGGGGCGTTCATTTCCTTAGTCAAGAAGCAACTAATGCACATGAGAATTCAAGGAAAACAGTTCAGCGATTTATTAATGCGAAGTCAAGTAATGAAATAGTCTTTACCAGAGGTGCAACAGAAGCTATAAATTTGGTTGCATCATCATTTTGTCGTGAGTTCTGTAAAGAGGGGGATGAGATTCTTATAACTGAAATGGAGCATCACTCTAATATTGTGCCTTGGCAAATTCAAGGTGAAATAGCAGGCACTCATCTATGCGTAGCACCAATTAATGAGAATGGTGAGCTTATAATAGATGAGTTCGAAAAAAAGATTACTGATAGAACAAAGCTTATCTCTGTGATTCATATTTCTAATGTCTTAGGAACGATAAATCCAATAAAGAGAATTATTGAGATTGCTCATAGTAGGGGTATTCCTGTTCTGATTGATGCGGCTCAGTCAATACAACATACAGAGATTGATGTTCAGGATTTAGATTGTGATTTTCTTGTTTTTTCATCACACAAAATATATGGCCCCACGGGTATAGGTGTTCTGTATGGAAAAGAAAAATGGCTTGAAAAAATGCCTCCTTATCAAGGAGGTGGAGAAATGATTTCTAGCGTATCGTTTGAGAAAACAACTTACAATGAGCTTCCGTATAAATTTGAAGCGGGTACACCTGATTTTATTGGATCAAGTGCATTAGCATCAGCTTTAGATTATGTGTCTGCTATTGGGATTAAAAACATATTTAATTATGAAGACGAGCTACTACGATATGCAACTGGCAAATTGCTTCAAATTGAAGGCTTGGAGATTATTGGCAATGCAAGACAAAAGAGTAGTGTTATCTCGTTTCTCATAAATAATATTCACCCTTATGATATGGGTACTTTGCTTGATAGAATGGGAGTGGCTATCAGAACAGGACATCATTGTGCAGAACCATTGATGCGCAGACTTGGAATTGAAGGCACCATGAGAGCCTCTTTTGCTATATATAATACTAAAGAAGAGGTTGATATATTTGTGGATGCTATAAAGCGTATCGTGAAGATGTTTTAATTTCAAGTATTCTGTTATATCTGTTTCGTACCGGCTACTGGAGAGCTTAGGTCTGTATTACAATAAAATAAATTGTGCATGATTAATTTATTAATTTCTAAATCCTTAAATATACCTGCAAAAGGTGTAGAGTCTGTTGTTAAGCTATTGTCAGAAGGAGCAACAATTCCCTTCATCAGCAGGTACCGTAAAGAGGCTACCGGAGGACTCGATGAAGTGCAAGTGGGCAATATTAAAAATGAATATAATAAGTACTCAGAACTGACTAAACGAAAGGATTTTATATTAAAATCTATTAGTGATCAGGAGATGTTATCTCCGGAATTGGAGGATAAGATAGTTAATTGCTGGGATCTGACATTGCTAGAAGATATTTACCTACCTTATAAGCCTAAGCGACAAACCAGGGCTGAAATTGCTCGAAAGCGTGGACTAGAGCCTTTGGCTACATGGTTGATGCTTCAGAGAGGTGGTGATATTAATGAAAAAGCATCTGAATATATAAATGAAGAGGTTAGTGAAGTAGAAGATGCATTAAAAGGTGCTAAGGATATTATCGCAGAATGGGTAAATGAAAATTCTGATTCAAGAAAAATAGTGCGTAGCTTTTTTGCACGAGAGGCTCAAATTCAGTCTAAGGTTATCAAAGGAAAGGAGGAGGCTGGAGAAAAATATAGTGACTATTTTGATTTCTCTGCACTATTATCAAAGTGCCCTTCTCATAGAATTTTAGCAATAAGACGTGGTGAAGCCGAGGGTGTCTTGCGCGTTAATATTTCTCCTGATGATGATAAGTGCTTGGACAAACTTGTGCCCTATTTTGTTAAGCATAATAATGATGCTTCATATTTGGTTGAAGAGGCAGTTGAGGATGCATACAAGCGATTGTTGAAGCCATCAATTGAAACTGAATTCTCAAATTTGTCAAAACATTTGGCAGACGAATCGGCAATTAGAATTTTTGCTGAAAACCTACGTCAATTATTGTTGTCGCCACCACTTGGTCAACAGCGTATTTTGGCAATAGATCCCGGGTATAGAACTGGATGCAAGGTAGTCTGTCTTGATGAGCAGGGTGCTTTGTTGCATAATGAAACTATTTATCCTCATTCACCTCAAAAGGAGTACGCGAAGGCGTCTAATAAGATTGTTAAACTTGTATCTGCATATAAAATAGATGCAATAGCAATTGGTAACGGAACTGCTAGTAGAGAAACTGAGACCTTTATTTCAAATCTTAGATATGATAAAGAAGTGAAAGTATTTGTAGTTAGCGAAAGTGGTGCTTCAATTTATTCAGCTTCAAAGATCGCTCGTGAGGAATTTCCTGATTATGATGTGACTGTAAGAGGTGCTGTTTCTATAGGCCGTAGATTGAGTGATCCCCTTGCTGAGTTAGTGAAGATAGATGCTAAATCTATTGGGGTGGGGCAGTATCAACATGATGTTGATCAGACTTTGCTAAAGCAGACTTTAGACCAAACTGTAGAAAGCTGTGTTAACTTGGTTGGTGTTAATTTGAATACAGCAAGTAAGCATTTATTGATGTATGTCTCCGGATTAGGAGAGTCGTTAGCTCAAAATATAATTACTTATAGGAATGAAAAGGGACCTTTTCCTTCAAGAAATGAACTAAAAAAAGTATCTCGTCTTGGCCCAAAAGCTTTTGAGCAGTGTGCTGGTTTTCTTCGCATTCCTGATGCTGAGAATCCGCTCGATAATTCTGCTGTTCATCCTGAAAGCTATAAAGTAGTTGAACGTATTGCAAAGGATATGAACTGTACAGTTGCAGACCTTATTTCTAATAAGGAGTTGCTCTCTAACATAGATATCAATAAGTATATATCCGGTTCAATAGGGATTGAAACAATGAGCGATATAATCAGTGAGCTAGAGAAGCCTGGTCGCGATCCGCGTACTAAAGTGCAGTTGTTGGAATTTGCTGATAATGTTCGTTCAATTGATGATGTAAAAGAGGGTATGGAGCTGCCGGGCATTATTACTAATATTACTAACTTTGGATGTTTTGTTGATATTGGAATTAAAGAGAATGGATTGGTGCATATATCACAATTAGCTAATCGTTTTGTCTCAGACCCTACAGAAGTGGTCACACTTCACCAGCATGTTAATGTTAGAGTATTGTCCGTTGATAGAGAACGTAAGAGAATTCAGCTTTCTATGAAGGATGCTTAGGCAATTTTGAAACATAATATAGTCTGTAGTTAAAAAATAAATACTCGGAAGTTTCGCTACTTTAAAAGAAAATATTATCTTTGTGTTCGCAAATAGAAAAGGTACCTTGACCGAGCGGTTAGGTAGCGGTCTGCAAAACCGTGTACGGCGGTTCGAATCCGCCAGGTACCTCAAAAGAGTCAGCAATGTTTTTCATTGTTGACTCTTTTTATTTTTAGGAAACTGAATAGAAATTCTATCGTAGAGATTAATTTTATCTTGTTTTGATGGTCATGTCTGTTTTTCCCAATTGAACACACTCAATTGTTGCTTTAGAATTATTATTAGTCTTATCCGAAATTTCTGCATACATTACTAAGCCATCAGCTGAACTGTTGTATAAGGATTTCATATTTGATGGTGCTTTTATATGTTTATTATTTAGGAGCTTTGATATAGATAATTCGGAGTCAGTTGTATTGTAAATTTTAATGCTGTGCTCATCATTTTCTATTAAACGCCCTACGCAATTGTAGCCCATAATTGTTTTGTTAGGTAGGTTTGAAATTGTGTAGTTAGTATCAAAGTCATTTATTGTATCATCTGATGTATCATCAAATGATAATTCTGTTGCTATGGCATTACCTCCGAAGATAGTTACTAAAGCTTTATTGCCATCGTCAAAAACCATAAATATATCATTAGACACATTTATTTTGGCTCCCATAAATGGTTCAGACTTGTTCAAGAAGTAATCAATAACCATATCCCCTTCTGTTGATTTTATCTTTAAACTATAAACATAATCAAAAGAATATACTGCTGGTAGTGCATCTATATCTATTGTTTTGCCAAATGACGGTAAAATTCCATCATAGCCGGAGCCTAACACATTATCTAATGCGTCAACCACTTGATTAGAAACCCTATCAGAAACATTTTCGGCTACTTTGTTTGATGTTTTGTCAATTATAGCCTCTTTGCTTTTTTCAATAACTTGTTTTTTTAGTTGCTTCAAAAATTGAGCATGGGTATTAAAAGTTATTCCACAAAAAAACAGAGATAAAAGAATGAATTTCACCTTTTTCATCATTTGAGTATTTTAAAATATTAAACATACATTAATTGCATATTTTAAAATGCAATTTGATCTATTTTTGCGCTGTTCTCTTGTGTTTTAACACCAAAGTAAGGGTATTTGTTTGCGTTTTGTTGTAAAAGTGTTTGTGGATTGCTCAAAAAGTAAAGCCACTCTATGTATTTATAGAGTGGCTTTACGATTGTGATAACTGTAAAATTATCAATAGAACTTAGCCTAATGAAATAAAAATTTCTTTGCCTTCTGTTTCTAAAGTGATTTTACCTTCTCTTGCTAGCCAGCCAATTGCAGCGTAAAGATTATTATATGTCAACTTTGTTGTCTCTTTTACGTCTTTTACATTGTGGCGTCCAGATTTTTTGTCAAGGACACTCCAGACTTTACCAGCATTAATTCCAATTGTTTCTATCATTTTGTTCAAGTTTTTGATTATTAGATAACCTTTGAGCAAACAAAAGTAGTCAAATTTATACTAACTGTTAAATGTGTGATTTTAAATATTGTTAATTCATGTGCAGGACCAATATATTTATGTTTTATGAAATCGTTTGAAAATCAGTCACAGACAGGGATGTGACACATTTTGCAAAATATCCACTACTTGTCTGATAATTGATTGTGTGTCGTCGTTTATGACCACAAAATCAGATGCTTGGATTCTTTCTTCATCTTTCATTTGACTGTTTATTCTGGATTTTATTTGTTCTATTGTCAAATTGTCTCTTTTTGACACACGAGATACTCTTATGTCAACAGGTGCTATAACTGTTATAATTTTGTCAACGTACTTGTCAAACCCTGATTCAAATAGTACTGCAGCATCAATTACTATTGTATTAAAGTCTTTTTTTCTGCCAACCCATTCCTGAAAATGAAGAGCAAGTTCGGAATGAATAACAGAATTTACGAACTTAAGATCCTCCTGATTATTAAAGATAATGTGTGCGAGTTGTTTTTTGTCTAAAGTATTATTTATATAAATGCTTTTGCCAAATCTATCTATTAGTTTTTGCCTAATTATTGGAGATGTGTCATTAAGCCTTTTAGCTTCATAGTCTGCATCATATATAGGTATGTCATATAGTGCTAGTACTTTGCAGATAATAGATTTGCCGCTACCAATACCTCCTGTTACTCCTATTATTGTCATTGGTGAATAGTTTTACTCTTAATTATCTTTTTTCAATAAGAAACTCCACAGTTGATGGTGATATTTTGATGTTTCTAGCTGATAAGGCGCTGTCTGTAAGTGCTATGTTAACACGTGCATTTTTGTTTTCATAAAATTGAGGATAGCTTAGCTCTATAGAAAAGTCGTCAGTAGATATCTTTTTATAATCATCAAGCGTTACTGAAAATGATACCACTACTTGTGAGGGAAAGAACTTTACGTCTCTATCGGCAGGTATGCCTTTTGCAGTTATCGGTATTTCAAAACTGCGTTCTGTATATACCAGAACCGGTATATGTAAATCCACATATTCTCTGTTATACTTGATGCCATCTGCATTGGTTTTTAATTTCACTTTGAAGTCTGATGTGGCTTTAAGCCCCTCAATAATTGTAAACTCTGTCTCAGCATGCTTCAGTTTTTCTAGTTGACTTTGAGTCCCATATGCAGTTATTCTATGTGGAGTTATTTCTACAATATCTACCACTAAATTGTTTTGGGCAGTTGATACCTCTCCGTCAAAAACGACGCTGATTTCTTTCTGTTGAAGCTTTGAAGTTTTGAGTGGAATACTTACAGGATAATACCCTTTGATTTCATCTGGTTCTAATGCCAGTTTGTCTCTGAAAATTCTTTTTAATTCTTCCCCTTGGATTTCAGTTACCTTTTCATTACTGTAAGTGCTTACATCTATCTCAATAAATGGGTGGCGATTAAAAAGTGTATTATTAATAATATTTGAACCTTTGCTTTCAACATTTATAGTGAATGTATCGGTTAATGGAGTATCAAAGGCTATATCTTCCGGGATATTCGTGTATTTAACAGGTAAGGTGTATTTGTGTTTCACATCCTTTTCGATGAAGAGCGACATCCAATATGCGAAAGAAATAATCAGAAAGAGCAAGAATAGGCCCACATGTTTCCAATTAATGTGGGAGACATATTCTATTATTAATGACAGTTTTCTATTTTTGGATGTGCCCATGTTCATCATTAAGGACTGTTGTGATTACTTTTGAGGTATGTCAGTTGAAGATGCGAAAACAGATGTTTTATCAAACTTTAATCTTACGCCATCTGCTACTTCTACCAAAAGCCATGTGTCGCCAACTTCTTTGATTCTACCATGAATTCCTCCGGCAGTAACTACCTTATCACCATTTTTCATGGCGTCACGTGCTTTTTGAACCTCTTTTTGTTTTTTCTGTTGTGGGCGAATCATAAAGAAGTAGAATACAGCAATGATTGCTACCATCATAATTAACGAGCTACCCATGGCACCACCTGACGCCGCTTGTAATAAAATATTCATAATTATTATTTGTTAGATTGTTAGTATTTTTAATTTTTGAAAATAATGTTTTCGCTCTTAAGCGAGTTTACTATTCCATCAAGTACTCCGTTTATAAATAGTCCACTTTTCGGAGTACTGTAAGCTTTTGATAATTCAATATATTCATTCATTGAAACACTCGTGGGGATATCCTCAAAAGTGTGAATCTCAGCCAGTGCTACTTGCATTATAATCATATCCATAAATGCGATACGATCGAAATCCCATTTGTCAGTATGCTTTTCTATCAATTCACGATATCTATCTTGATTGAGTATAGCATTATGAAGCAACTTGGAGGCAAAAGTTTTGTCTTCAATACTTCTAAACATTGGAAGAAGTGGTTGATCCTCACCGGCCGATTCTGAAAATTGTCTGATAGTCTTTAGAGTAAAGCTTTGTACGGTTTCTATATCATCGTTCCAGTAAATACTTTCATCCTCCAGAATATTATCCAACTCTTCATTGTTATAAATAAACTGTTTGAATGTTTGTCGCCAAAACTCTTTGTCAGCGTCATAGCTTTGCTTACTGTTAGTTGAGTAATTTAAGTATATGTCAGACTCGAGAATTTCTTCAAGAGTTTTTTTGATGAAACTCTCGTGTTCATCCCATGACATAGGATAGTCGTTAAGATACTTTATTAACTGTTTGTTTTGCTCTAGTTGCCTGATAAAAGCATTTTCTAATAGCTTCATGTTTGGATTAAGATCTTCTTCTGTGGGTAGAAGCTTGTTGAGCCTGGTTTCCACTTTGGCTTCGTAAGCCTTTGTAATCTCAATCATTAACAACAATAGATAGTAATAAAGATCATACGACTTTTGCAGTCCAAAAAGCAGCTCCTTTTCAAGTGAGCGCAAATCTTTGTTTTTGTTCTGATACCATGAATAGACTATCTGCACTATTCTGATACGAATTAAATTGCGATTAATCATTGTTTAAATGAACATTATAAGTGTGCAAAATTAGCCAAAAAAATTGATTACTCAACTACAAACGATAAGCATTGGTTACATAATGCTATTTTTTTATTTGAATTTAACCAGCTTTGTTTTTGTATAAGTGTCTAATTTTCGAAAATGATGATGACGTGAATGCTATTCGATACATAGATATTAAAACTTATGAGCCTCTACTTGAATATTAAGATTTAGTGAGTTTGTAAATCGAATTTTATAATTCGTGAATTGATTTTCATTTCATTTTCTAAAAAAGATTATCTTTGTCCTTTGTAATATTTTGAGATAATATAAATTGGTCTTTTATAAAAGGCTAGAAATCAAAAAGAATATGGCAGTAGAAATCAGAAAAGTTATAGATAAAGATTCTCTGAAGAAGTTTGTTGAGTTTAGTATAAGTCTTTACAAGAACAACGAGTATTATGTGCCACCATTGGTGTATGATGAGATTGCAACTTTGAGTAGAGACAAAAACCCAGCTTTCGAACACTGTGAGTCAGCCAACTTCTTGGCATACAGAAATGGAGAGATAGTTGGTCGAATTACTGCAATTATAAATCATAAATCAAATAACGTATGGAATCAAAAATACGCAAGATTTGGATTTGTAGATTTTATCGATGATAAAGAGGTAGTTGATGAACTCTTCAAAGCCGCTGAAGATTGGGCCAAATATCGCGGAATGGAAAAGATTCATGGACCATTAGGATTCACTGATTTTGACAATGAGGGAATGCTCGTTGAAGGATTTGATCAGGTTGGAACTATGGCTACGATATATAATTATCCTTATTATGTTGATCATGTCGAAAGATTAGGCTATATTAAGGACCAAGATTGGATGGAGTATCTAATTAAAATTCCAGATGAAGTGCCCGATAGATATGAAAGAGTAGCTGAAGTGGTTCGAAAGCGATTTAAACTTAATGTTGTAAAGGTTAAAAGTAAAGATGACGTTTATCCTTATGCACATGAAATTTTTAAATTGTTTAATGTTGCATACAAAGACCTATATGGATTTGTTCCTTTATCAGAGGCTCAGATTGATTACTATGTGAATATGTACATTCCAATGCTCAGGCTTAACTTTTTATCTTTAGTTTTGCGTGCTGAAGATAATAAACTTGTGGGTGTGGGTATAGGTCTGCCAAGTATGTCAACTGCACTTCAAAAGTCTGGTGGAAAATTTATGCCAACTGGCTGGTTCCATTTATATCGTGCACTAAAAGGGATAAATAATAAGGTTTTAGATTTGATGTTAATAGGTATTCACCCTGAATATCAAGGTAAGGGGGTTAATGCTCTTATATTTAATCAATTCATACCTGAGGCTATAAAGCTTGGATTTAAATTTGCTGAAAGTAATCCGGAGTTGGAAACAAACTCAAAGGTGCAATCTATGTGGGATGGGCTTGAGACAACACAGCATAAAAGAAGACGAGCTTATATTAAAGAATTAAAATAAATAGAATAGGAGAATATAAACAAAGTGACAGACATAGAAAGAGAACAAGCATTATCAAATTATAGTGAGGAAAATATTGTTACGCTAGAATGGCGTGAGCACATCCGTCGCCGTCCTGGTATGTATATTGGAAAATTGGGTGATGGTTCTTCATCCGATGACGGTATTTATGTACTCCTTAAAGAAGTGCTGGATAACTCAATTGATGAGTATCGAATGGGATTTGGTAAAAACATCTCGGTTAATATTGAAGATGGAAAGGTTGCTGTTAGAGATTACGGTAGGGGTGTTCCTTTGGGGAAAGTGAAAGACGTTTCTTCTAAAATGAATACCGGTGCAAAGTATGATTCTAAAGCCTTTAAGAAGTCTGTTGGATTAAACGGAGTAGGTATAAAGGCAGTTAATGCACTATCATCTCAGTTTGTGATAGAGAGTTGTCGTGAGGGAGAGTCTAAAGCAGTTGTATATGAAAAAGGGCACGTAATTGAGGACGGTGCGCAGCAGAAGACCTCAAACAAGAATGGTACATCAGTAGTATTTACTCCCGATAAAGAAATCTTTGGAGACTATTTTTATCGTGATGAGCATATAGAGCCTTTGTTAAAGAACTATGTATTTCTGAATACAGGGCTAACGATAACTTATAATGGTAAGGAGTATTTTTCAAAAAATGGATTGGAGGATCTTCTTAACGAGAATTTAACTACAGAAATTCTCTACCCAATTATTCATCTTCATGGAGATGATATAGAGGTTGCCATTACACATTCTAATCAGTATGGAGAAGAATACTACTCTTTTGTTAATGGGCAACATACTACGCAGGGTGGGACGCACTTGTCTGCATTCCGAGAGGCTACAGCAAGAGTAATAAGAGAATACTTTGCAAAAAACTTTGAGTTCTCTGATATTCGTAATGGAATGGTAGCTGCCATTAGTGTTAAGATCGAAGAACCGGTGTTTGAGTCTCAGACTAAGACTAAGTTGGGATCTAGAGATATGACACCGGATGGAGTTTCTATCAATAAGTATGTCAATGACTTCTTGAAAAATGAGTTAGATAATTTTTTACATAAGCATTTGGATACTGCAGAGATTCTGCATAAAAAAATTCTTGATTCAGAAAAGGAAAGGAAGGCTATTGCAGGTGTTACAAAGTTGGCTCGTGAGCGTGCTAAAAAAGCAAATCTGCATAATAGGAAGCTTAGAGATTGTCGAATTCACTATAATGATTCAAAAGGTGATAATCTAGAAGAGACAAGTATTTTCATTACGGAGGGAGATTCTGCAAGTGGATCAATTACTAAAAGTAGGAACCCTAATCTCCAGGCTGTTTTTAGCTTAAGAGGTAAGCCTCTAAACTCATTTGGTCTAACAAAGAAGATAGTTTATGAGAATGAAGAGTTCAACTTATTGCAAGCAGCTTTAAATATCGAAGAGGGAATGGATGGACTTAGGTATAATAGAGTCATCATTGCAACTGATGCTGATACCGATGGTATGCATATTCGGTTGTTGCTATTGACCTTTTTTCTTCAATTCTTTCCTGACTTGGTAAAGAAAGGGCATGTATATATATTGCAAACACCTCTTTTTAGGGTTCGTAATAAACAGAAAACTAAATACTGTTATACCGAAGAGGAAAGATTGGCAGCTATAGATGCACTTGGTCCAAACCCTGAAATAACGAGATTTAAAGGACTCGGTGAGATTTCTCCAGATGAATTTAAAAACTTTATAGGTGAGGATATGAGGCTTGATAAGGTTACAATGCGTAAAGAGGATCTTATTAAAGACCTACTGGAATTTTATATGGGAAGGAATACTCCTGATAGACAAAACTTCATCATAGATAATCTAGTTGTAGAGGATGAGGATGTTGCTTAAGAGCTTAATATATTGAAGGTGACGGCAATCAATACTTTATTTAAAGTGTAGATTGCCGTTAGTATTTTATAAAGTCTTACTGAGAAATAATTTTAAATTTATGAGTGATACATCAAGGTTTACTTCCGGCAATGAAACTTCTGGATATCAGCAAAAACGCATAGCATTGTTCCCCGGATCTTTTGATCCTTTCACTATTGGCCATGAATCAATAGTAAGGCGTGGATTAGATATTGTTGACGAGATTGTTATAGCAATAGGGGTAAATAATTCAAAGCAATCATATTTTTCTTTGGAAAGAAGAATGGAGATGCTGGTGGATCTGTTTAAAGATGAGCCCAGGGTTAGTGTTGAAAGCTATGATTCACTAACCGTTGATTTCGCCCAGAAAGTAGGAGCTAAGTTTATTCTTAGGGGAATAAGGTCGGTTTCTGATTTTGAGTTTGAAATGTCAATAGCTGATGTAAACCGAAAGATATCAGGGATTGAAACCTTGATTTTATTTACAGATCCGGAATTCTCTTCTATTAGCTCTTCCATAGTACGAGATCTTCTTAAATATAATCACGATGTGAGTGCTCTTGTCCCAAAAGGGATGAAACTGTAGATTAATTTTTTAGTATTAAACAAAAACAGGTATGAAATATACAATGACAATACTACTCTTCCTTGTAAGTATGGGAGTTTTAGCACAGAGTAGTTTAAAACAAGAGTCTAATAAAGTGGCTCGCACTCTACAGCTTATAGATAATCTATATGTAGATGATGTTGATATTCCTAAACTTGGTGAAGCTGCAATTAAAGCAATGTTGCTGGAGCTAGACCCACACTCTGCCTATCTTGACAAGGATGAGGTTAAAGAAGCTAATGAAGCCATGCAGGGAAACTTTGAAGGTATTGGAATTTCCTTTAATATGCTTACAGATACGCTCTATGTAGTAGAGGTTATTTCTGGAGGCCCTTCACAAAAGGTAGGGTTGATGCCTGGAGATAAAATTATTTTTGTAGATGATTCTCTTATTGCGGGTCTAAAGATAAATAATCAGAAAGTTATAAGCATGCTCAAAGGACCTAAAGGCACCACCGTTAATTTGAAAGTATTGAGAAGAGGCGTTGACGATTTGATGAGTTTTAAAATTGTTAGAGACAAGATACCGTTAAATAGTATTGATGCTGCATTTATGATATCTGATGATATAGGATATATCAAATTGAGCAGATTTGGCATTAATTCTTATAAGGAATTTCAGAAAGCTGAAAAGGAATTAAAGCAGAAAGGAATGAAAAAGCTCATCTTTGATTTAACCGGAAATGGTGGAGGTGTATTACAGATTGCGGCCGAAATTGTAAATGAATTTCTCGGAGATGATAAACTTGTTGTTTATACACAAGGAAAACACCAACCACGTCTAGATCTTAAAACTACTTCTTCGGGACAGTTGAAGAGTGGCGAGGTAGTGGTTTTGGTAGATGAAATGTCTGCTTCGGCAAGTGAGATCGTTGCAGGTGCACTTCAGGACTGGGATAGAGGCGTGATAGTAGGACGAAGAACATTTGGGAAAGGCTTAGTGCAGCGTCAGATACCTCTTTTGGATGGTAGTATGATGAGGCTTACTGTTGCAAGATATTATACACCCACAGGAAGAAGTATTCAAAAGCCATATGAGGAGGGGCAGTTAGGAAAATATCAAATGGATTTATCTAACAGGTTCCTTCATGGAGAACTGCAGAGCGCTGATAGTATATCGTTTCCTGATTCACTTAAATATGAAACTCTTATTAATAAACGTACCGTTTATGGAGGTGGTGGAATCATGCCGGATCTTTTTGTTCCGATAGATACTGTAGCGCTTACAGACCTTCACCGTAATCTAATAGCAAAGGGTGTGATGAATAAGTTGGCTATTAATGAGGTGGATAATAATAGAGATGTTATAAAAGACTCATTTCAAGATGCTAATCAATATAAACTAGGTTACGTTTTACCTGAATCCATATTTGTGAAAATGAAAAATATGGCCATAGATGATGGTATAGAATGGAACAAAGAACAGTTTGAGCTTTCTGAACAGTTGATGAGTGTTCAGCTTAAAGCTTTGATGGCTAGAGACCTTTATGATCAATCTGCATATTATATGATAATAAATGATATAAATGAAGTCTTTCAAGAGGGTTTGAGAGTAATATCTTCACCATCGGAGTATTCTAAACTTTTATCACGAAACTAATAAAAGAGAGTGTTTATAATTTAATTCAAATTTAAAATATCAAAAGAAAAATGAAATCAAAAATTTATTTATTGTGTACAACATTGCTTATGAGTATGTTATTTGCTTCTTGTGAACAATCTGCAAAGCACAACACTTTGACAGATGCCGAAAAAGCTGAAGGTTGGCAACTTCTATTTGATGGGTCAACACTAAACGGTTGGCGTGATTATAATGGTGATGCACTTACAGCTCCTTGGTTTGTTGAGGATGGAATGATTCAGGCAAAAGGAGAGGGTGCTGATGAACATGGATATATAGTAACTAAAAAACTATATGAAAACTTTGAGTTAGTTTGGGATTGGAAAATTGCAGATGGTGGCAATAGTGGTGTATTATATCACGTAGTTGAAAACCCTAAGTTTGCAGTTCCATACGTTACTGGTCCTGAATATCAATTGATAGATCAAGAAAACTTTCCTGAGCCGCTAGAAGATTGGCAAAAAACTGCCGCAGACTATGCTATGTACACTACTGATCCCGCAAAGTTTAATTTAAAACCTGCAGGTGAGTGGAATACATCAAAAATTGTATTTGATAATGGTCATGTAGAGCATTGGTTAAATGGCGAGAAGGTTGTTGAGTTTGAGGCTTGGACTGATGACTGGCATGCACGCAAGAATAGCGGCAAATGGGAGAATGCTCCTGAATATGGCTTAGCACGCAAAGGTAATATCTGCTTGCAAGATCATGGTTCTGCAGCTTGGTTTAGAAATGTAAAAATTAAAGAGCTGCCTCGCAAAAAAGATCTAGTTGAACTATTTAATGGAGAAGACCTAACCGGTTGGGAAGCCTATGGAACAGAAAAATGGTATGTAGAGGACGGCTTGCTTATCTGCGAAAGTGGCCCTGATAAAGAGTATGGCTATCTAGCAACTCGAGATTATTATGACAATTTTGACTTCTCTGTTGATTTTAAGCAAGAAGCAGATGGTAACTCGGGAGTATTCATCCGCTCTTTTGTTGAGCCTGTAGCTCTTGTTAATGGATGGCAAGTTGAGGTTGCGCCTAAAGGTCATGGAACAGGTGGAATCTACGAGTCTTATGGTAGAGGTTGGATTGCTCAAATAACTAAAGATCAAGAAGAGTTCTTGAAAGAAGGTGAGTGGAATACTTTAAGAATCAAAGTTGAAAATGAGAACATCAAAACTTGGCTTAATGGCGAAGTGATGATAGATCTAACTGATGGAAAGATTGGTAAAGGACAGGGTCGTATAGCTCTTCAGATTCATGATGGAGGTGGTATTAAGGTTTTATGGAAAAACTTTAGGCTAGAGACACTTTAGTCTAACTAAATAACTACTATAATAAAACCCACCATTAGCGTCACGCTAGTGGTGGGTTTTTGTAAGTATATACAGCGAATTATTATTTGAAATCGCCAAATATATTATTTGAGCTCATCAATAAATCAATGTATTGTGCTCTTTTATACACCAGTGCATTCTCGTTCACATCAAGATTAATGTTTGATAGTTTGCCTTTAAACTCATCAATACTATTATAACCTTTGCGGTCCATCCACTCTGAAATCTCTTTTTTGATTTCACCAATGCGCTCTAATCCATGTTTGTAAATGGCACTCACTACTTGAACGGTTGTAGCACCAGATAAGAATAGTTTTATTGCATCATCACCATTAAAGATGCCCTTGCTGCTACAAATATCAGCTTTGATATTTCCGTATAGCATTCCCGCATATCTTAGAGATTGTCTATAATCCCCCTTCTGAGAAAGATTGAAAGCCTTAGTGTGCTTCTCTCTGTCTATATCTATGTCGGGCTGAAAGAAAGAGTTGAATAATACTAGCGAATCAACCTTTTCATTATCCAGTTTTTTAGCAAAGTTCAAAACGTTAGAGTATTCGCTGCTAAGCTTTACGCTGATAGGAATAGAAATTTGTGATTTCAGCTCTTTCACAATATCTATCTGTCTTTCCTCTATCCTTGACCCCTCAATGTCATAGTTTGTAGGCGTTTGATAAAGGTTTACCTCAATGCCGTCAACTCCCGTTTTCTCTATCTCCTTTGCATATCTTATCCACGATTCTTTATTTACCGCGTTAAGACTTGCAAATACCGGAACTGTAAGAGTCTCTTTAGCCTTTTGTAGTTTTGACAAATGGTAGTCTATGTCAGAATACTCAATCTGTGGCTCAATGCGAGTCATCTCCGCATGAATGTCGTCATACATGCTAAGCTGTTCATCTAGCTGTAGGTTTTCAAGTTGCACTTGTTCTTCAAATAGTGTTTTATAAACTATAGCCCCCACACCATGAAGTTCAGCTTTTTGCAGTTGCTCTAAATTTGAGGAAATGCTGCTGGCACCCAAAATTATTGGATTGCTCAACTTAATTCCCATGAATGTTGTTTCAAGATTTTTCATAGAATATTATTTTTTATAATTTATTTATTCAAGATAAGTGTTTAGTACTTATATGTTTCAAAGATGCAAAAAATAATTGTATGTAAGTATATTATATATCATTAATTAATGTGCTATGAGCCAATTATCTCCAACCCCCACATCCGTTTTTAGTGGAACAGATAGTTTGCAAGCACTCTCCATCTCGGTCAAGATTAATTGTTTCATTATTTCCAATTCATCAGTTGGCACATTAAAGTTTAATTCGTCATGTACTTGAAGTATCATCTTCGTTTTAAGATTTCTCTTCACCAGTTCATTATAAATGCGAATCATTGCTACCTTTATAATATCTGCAGCACTTCCCTGTATGGGCGCATTTATAGCATTTCTCTCAGCAAATCCTCTTACAATAGCATTTCTGGAGTTTATATCTTGCAAGTGTCTTTTGCGACCATAAATGGTTTCCACGTATCCATTTTTGCGAGCATCCTCAATGCTTTTGTCCATATAGTTTTTAACGTCTGGGAACATTGCAAAATACTCATCTATAAGAGCCTTAGCTTCTCCTCTCGGGATGTTTAGTCGCTCAGACAAACCAAAAGGTGTGATCCCATAAATAATACCAAAGTTTGCCGTTTTGGCCTTATCTCTCATATCAGATGTTACCTCTTCTATTGGCACTTTAAAGATTTTGGCAGCAGTAGCAGCATGAATATCCTGATTGTTATTGAATGCTTCTATCATGTTTGCGTCATTGCTCAGATGTGCCATTATGCGCAGCTCAATCTGAGAGTAGTCAGATGAAACAAAAAGAGAACCCTCATCGGCAATGAAAACCCTTCTCATCTCTTTGCCTCTATCGTCCCTAATTGGAATGTTCTGCAAGTTAGGATTTGTACTGCTTAGTCGGCCGGTTGCTGCCACAGTTTGATTAAATGAGGTGTGAACCTTTCCAGTTTTGCTATTAACAAGCTGAGGGAAAGCATCAATATACGTGCTCAGTAGTTTTTTCAGTCCACGCTGTTCCAATATTTTTTCAATAATGGGGTGTTTGTCTTTAAGCTTCTGAAGTTCCTCCTCACCGGTGCTATACTGCCCTGTCTTTGTTTTCTTAGGTTTGTCAGAGATAACCAGCTTGTCAAATAATACTTCGCCAATCTGTTTGGGTGAGTTCACGTTGAACTCCATCCCCGCCATATCCATTATATCTTTTTCAATGACTTCAAGCTCCTCGTTCAGCTTTTCAGATAATACCTTCAACTCCTCAATGTCAAGCCTCACGCCATTCCATTCCATATCTGCCAACACATAGATAAGCGGCCCCTCTATATCATTGTATAGCTTTTCCAGCTTATTCTCTTTCAGCTCCTTGCTTAAAATGTTTCTTAGCTTTAATGTTATATCAGCATCTTCGCAAGCATAGTTTGACACAATCTCTTTGTCTATGTCGCGCATAGTTTTTTGATTCTTGCCTTTAGGTCCTATAAGCTCTTCAATAGGAGTGGTCTTATAATTCAAGTAGTTAAGAGCCATATAGTCCATGCCATGCCTCAATTCCGGATTTATTAAGTAGTGAGCCACCATTGTGTCAAAAAGGTATCCCCGTACATTTATCCCATAGCTTCTCAGCACCAGTATGTCATATTTTATATTCTGACCAATCTTTTCTATATTCTCATTTTCAAGCAAATCCTTAAATAGGTTTATTCTGCTCTGAGCAATATCTTGCTCTTCCGGTATTGGTATATAGAATGCCTCATTCTCTTTCACAGCAAATGAAATGCCAACCAGATTACTATTTAATGGGTCTATCCCGGTAGTTTCGGTATCAAGGCAGATGTGCTTTTCTTTCATCAGATTAGATACTAATTCAATAATATCTTCGTCCGAGTCCAGCATCTTATACACTTGTTTAGTTGCATCAAAGGTGCTTACTTCTATTTCAGCGTCTTCACTCAAAAACTCTGTGTTCTCTAATTTATCATTGTCAAACGATGCAAACAAGTCGCCCTGTATTGGCCCTGTTGAGGCAGCTGCGGGCTTTGAGTCAATATTCAAAACTCGTTTCAAAAGAGTTCTGAATTCCAATTCACCAAATATCCTCTTAATCTCCTCCTCGTTTTTATCTTTAATAGAAAGTTCCGTTTCGTTTATTTCATATGGAACATCTATTTTTATAGTGGCCAGATATTTAGAAAGAATAATTTGTTCTCTATTCTCTTCTACTTTCTTTTTAAGAGCACCTTTTAGTTTGTCTGTATTCTCTAATAGATTGTCAATGCTTCCAAATTCGGTTAGTAGTTTTTCGGCAGTTTTAGGGCCAACACCCGGACACCCCGGAATGTTGTCTGATGAATCTCCCATTAGCCCCAACAAATCTATCATTTGCTCAGGATGGCTTAGAGAGAACTTTTCCATCACATCCTTATCGTTCATCACATCAAATCCATTGCTTCCAAACTTTGGCTTATAGATAAATATGTTTTTCTCAACCAGTTGACCATAATCCTTATCGGGAGTCATCATATATACGTCGAATTTATCTTTATCTATCTTTTTTGCGATAGTGCCAATCACGTCATCCGCTTCAAATCCCTCAATTTCAATAACCGGTATATTATAAGCCTTCACAATATCTTTAATAAAGGGTACTGAAAGCTTGATATCTTCGGGTGTTGCCTCTCTTTGTGCTTTATATTGATCAAATTCTATATGTCTGAATGTGGGACCGGGAGGGTCAAAAACCACTGCAATATGCGAAGGGTTCTCTTTTTTAAGAACCTCCTCCAGCGTATTCACAAATCCAAAGATTGCTGAAGTGTTTTGTCCTTTTGAGTTAATAATTGGGTTTCGTATAAATGCATAATATGCTCTATAAATAAGTGCATAAGCATCTAATAAAAAAAGCTTGTTTTTTGACATTGTTAATTTAATAATTCATTTAAAGTGTAAAGTTACAAATATTTGATTGCTTTGGGATAAATAATTTTTAAATTTGCAATTCAATTTATTACAGCGATGGATCAAAGTGTATTGTTCAAAGAAGTTATTCAGGATGAGTTAAACCAATTTGATGCTTATATGGAAAAAGCATTAGTTAATGATAAGGCTCATGTTTCAGATATTGTAAAGTATGCATTTAAACGAGATGGCAAACGTATTAGACCAATGTTGGTGTTTCTTGTGGCTAAGGCTTGCGGAGAAGTTACCCCAGCCACGTATCATGGTGCGGTAACTGTTGAGCTGCTACACTCTGCTACTCTAATTCATGACGACGTGGTTGATGATTCTGCCACACGTCGCGGCCTTCCCTCCGTTAATGCAGTATTTGATAATAAGCGTTCGGTCCTTGCAGGCGATTATATACTTTCTTCTTCTCTAGTGGAGAGTGCCAAAACTAATAATTTAGAAGTTATATCATTAATAGCTCAGCTTGGCAAAGATCTTGCCGAAGGAGAATTGAATCAATATGCGCTGGCTGATGAAATATTGATTGACGAAAACAGATATCTTGACGTTATAAATAAAAAAACTGCTTCTCTACTCTATACCTGCACCAAGATAGGAGCAATTACAGCCAATGCATCGCGAGATGTGATTGAGGCTTTTGGAAAGATTGGTGAATGCATGGGAATGGCTTTCCAAATTCAGGATGATATCTTTGACTACTTCTCAAGTGATGTGGGCAAACCTACGGGCAACGATATCAGAGAGGGCAAAATTACCTTACCGCTGATATATGCTTTGCGCAATGCACCTAAGGAGAAATATCTGGAAATGATATCCATTATAGAGTCCAGAGATTATTCACCTCAAAATATAGAACTGCTCCTTACGTTTGCTAAAGAATCGGGTGGAATACAATATGCCGACAATAAGAAGACTGAATATCTCAAAGAGGCGGAATCAGTTATTGATAGCTTGCACCTAAATCAAGACTATAAAGAGGCGCTGCAGCTTCTCATGTTCTACCTAAAGAATAGAAAGTACTAAACAAACCGTATAAATAATATAATTAAGGGGCTGTCTCAAAATATACTTTGAGGCAGCCCCTTTTTTGTATCCATACCACTCGGCAAATTATGTCTCCCATGAGTGGCATAGCCAGGCAAAAGCTCTCTACATACCATTTCGTAATTGGCATTGCATGCAAATTCTCTTCAAGCACACATTCTTCTATTGGTTCTACACATACAAATGCTTTTTTTAGCTTGTCCAATTGCGGAACCTGCCATAAAAGATCATTTTCATATCATTCCAACATGTATTCTTGTCATAAAAGTGCATGGAGTAATCAAAAGTCATTCGTAATATGCCATAAAAGCTTATTTACTTATCCGTCCAATATTGGACAGTGTCATACAAACTCTTTTTCATACTCGTCCAACTTTACAAAGTGCCTAATTGATATCAATCAATCATTTTGTATTGTTACATAAATAGCCATTGAGTACAATTGATGATTTTGTAAGCCTACAAAATCGTCAATTGCTGTCAATCGGTGATTTTGTAGGCTTACAAAACGAGCGATTGCATATAATTGCTCTTGATGTATAGTTACATTTTTATTAAATGCATACAATTAGAGTGTTTATTTTTCCGGAACAGTTAGAAAATAGTCTTAAATGGCATTTTCCAATATTGGACGGATATGAAAATAGGCTTATATGCCATTGTCCAATATCAGAATGATAAGGTTATGAACTTATATGGCTAAAAAACGTCTTGGAATGATATGAAAATAGTCATTTATGGCTCAAACCGGATGCGGAACGGTATGTTTATGAGTTTGTGTATATCAAACTGAATGCGAAAGGAGTGGTGAAATGGTTTTTGCGGATTAAACCTGATTCGAAATGGTAAGTAAATCAGTTTTTGCTTAGTAACACTATAGCGGAACACAATGAATAAGTAAATGGAGTGAACAGTATTGTTTTACTTAGATAGGCAATTCTACATTTATTCACTTGGTTATATATATTTAACGGAATCTGATTGTGTAGGCAATTATTTTATCCATATTTTTGTTGACGTGCACACATGTGTGAATATTCTTATCTTTTTCACACCTATATTCTACTATCTAATCATATAAATAAAAAATATACTATGACGACAAGAAGAGATTTTTTAAAAAGAGCAGCATTTGCAACTGCAGGTCTCACACTGGGAGGTATTAATAATACAGTGAGTAGTGCTGCCAGCTATAGCCGAATAGTGGGCTCAAATCAAAAAGTGAACCTAGCCTATATCGGGATTGGAAATAGGGGTTGGGAAATTATGAACGACTTCGATAAAACAGGCCTTTCAAATGTGGTGGCTCTATGTGATGTTGACTTAGGAGCCAAGCATACCCAAAACGCCTTGGCAAAGCATCCAAAAGCAAAACAGTTTAAAGATTTCAGAACCATGTTTGATAAGATGGGCAATGAAATAGATGCTGTAGCGATAGCAACTCCCGACTTTGCTCACTTTCCGGCAGTGATGATGGCAATAAAAGAGGGCAAGCATGTTTATGTTGAAAAACCAATGGCTAGAACTTTTAATGAGGTTGAGCTGATGATCCAGGCAGCCAAGAAATATCCCAATGTAGTTACTCAGATGGGAAACCAGGGACACTCTGAAGCAAATTTCTTTCAATTTAAAACTTGGGTTGAAGAGGGTATAATAAAAGATGTAACTGCAATTACTGCCCATATGAACAATCCTCGCCGCTGGCATGGATGGGACTCCAATATTATTAAATTCCCTAATGCAGAACCCGTACCGGACACTCTTGATTGGGATTTATGGTTGTCCGCACAGTCTTATCATGATTATAACAAAGACTTTCACTATGGTCAGTGGCGCTGTTGGTACGATTTTGGTATGGGAGCTCTTGGCGATTGGGGAGCGCATATAATAGATACTGCACATAGGTTTCTCGACTTAGGTTTGCCCGAGGAGATAACCCCGCTGAAGCTTACGGAACACAACGACTACTTCTTCCCAATGTCCAGCACTATAGAGTTTAAATTTCCCAAGCGCGGAAATATGCCTCCTGTAGTGATAACATGGTATGATGGTATAGATAATATTCCCTCCGTGCCCGAAGGATATGGAGTTTCGGAGCTTGATCCCAATATTCCGTCAGTGGGCGGTGGCAAAATACAGCCTGCCAAACTAAACCCAGGCAAAGAGATATACAGCAAGGATCTGATCTTTAAAGGGGGCTCGCACGGAAGCACATTAAGCATAATACCCGATGAAAAAGCTAAAGAAATGGCAGGCAAATTGCCCGAAGTGCCTAAGAGCACGTCCAATCACTTTGCAAACTTCTTGTTGGCCTGTCAGGGTAAAGAGCAGGCAAGATCACCTTTTGAAATTGCCGGACCACTAAGTCAGGTATTCAATTTGGGTGTGGCAGCACAGCGATTAAATAAAAAGATAGTATTTGACAGAGAAACAAAAAGAGTAACTAACGATGCGTTTGCAGATGCTTTCCTCACCGGAGAGCCGCCACGCAAAGGGTGGGAAGATTTTTATATCGTATAAAACATAATTAAAATGAGAAAATATAGTTTGATAATTATTGCGATGATGATAACAGTTTCATCATTTGCGCAGCA
Organism: uncultured Proteiniphilum sp.; assembly: GCA_964607405.1. GTDB lineage: Bacteria > Bacteroidota > Bacteroidia > Bacteroidales > Dysgonomonadaceae > Petrimonas. The sequence goes on from CAZSKF010000005.1 coordinate 32,169, forward strand.
ACCAAAATGGCAAAGCTTGTTTAATGGCAAAAACCTAAAAGGGTGGGTGAAGCTTAATGGAGATGCCGAATATAAGGTTAAGGATAATACCATTGTGGGTATTTCAAAAATGAATACACCTAATACATTCCTCTCAACTAAGAAGAAGTATAGTGATTTTATTCTGGAATTTGAGTTTAAAGTTGATGAGGGGCTAAATTCCGGAGTACAATTTAGAAGCAACAGCATCAAAGAATATCAAAATGGCCGTGTGCATGGATATCAATTTGAAATTGATCCATCCAATCGTAAATGGACGGGTGGAATATATGATGAGGCACGTCGCGGTTGGTTATATCCTATGACATACAATCCCGTAGGCGCCAATGCTTTTAAAAATAATGAATGGAACACTGCCCGCATAGAGGCAATAGGCACTTCTATCAGAACGTGGGTAAATGGAGTATTGTGTGCCGATATGCTGGATGATATAGACTCCGAAGGTTTTATATCACTGCAAGTTCATAGCATTTGGGATGATAAGCTAGATGGCAAAACAGTGGCATGGCGCAATATCCGCATTCTTACCGATGATTTGGATAATAATAAAACAGTGGTGAATGATGAAAAAGTGGTTCAAATCAATCAAATAATAAATACAATCTCTGAACGTGAGGCGCAAGATGGATGGGCTTTGCTTTGGGATGGAGAAACCACAAACGGATGGAGAGGTGCCAAGCTTGATGAGTTCCCATCAGAGGGTTGGAGCATTGAGAATGGTATTCTGAGAGTGCATAAAAGTGATGGGGGAGAGTCAACAAATGGAGGAGATATTGTAACCACCAGGCCATATCGCAACTTCATGATTAAAGTTGATTTTAAGATAACTGAAGGGGCTAATAGTGGTATTAAATACTTTGTTGACACAAACCTAAATAAGGGGGAAGGTTCGGCAATTGGTTGTGAATTTCAAATACTGGATGACAAGAAACATCCCGATGCTAAGTTGGGTGTAAATGGCAACAGAACACTTGGTTCGCTCTATGATTTAATTCCTGCTCGTGAGGATAAACCTTTTAGACCCGGTTTCTTTAATACCGCATTGGTGATTGTTGACGGTAATCATGTTGAGCATTGGCTTAATGGTGAGAAGATATTAGAATATGAACGAAACAATCAAATGTGGGAAGCACTTGTTGACTACAGTAAATACAAAGACTGGCCCAACTTTGGCAATGCACAAGAAGGATTGTTATTACTTCAAGACCACGGAGATGAGGTATTCTTTAAGAATATCAAGATTAAAGAGCTAGATTAATAGACATTGCATTAAATAAAAATGGCTGTTTCGAATTAAATCACGAAACAGCCATTTTATGTATATAATAACTACACTTTATAGAAGTGCATTATTTAGTTTCAACTTTGATAGAGCTACTGCGAACTCCCTTCATGGTTGCAGTAAGTTGAATATCACCGGGAACTTCACCAGCTTCTACAATAGCCACAAGCTTGCCGCTAAACAAGTGCATCTGTGGTAAGTGGAAAAGATCTAAGCTTGCCGCATCACCATTAGCTGCTGCTTTATACTTTCCGGCACCTTTCACGTTAAACTTCACAAGCTCGTTAACATCAGGACAGATGTTGCCATCTTTGTCAACAACCGAAACAGTGATGAAAGATAAATCTTTGCCGTCAGCATTAATCACGTTGCGATCAGCCTCCAAAACCAAACGATGAGGTTTGCCGGCTGTGCGAATCTCTTTTTCTTCCACAGCGTTTCCATCTTCATCATAAGCTACAACTTTGATAGTGCCCGGCTCATATTTCGTATCCATCCACATCAATCTGTAACGTTTTTGTCTCTCAAATGATTTTTGAGCCTCAGCAGTGTAAGTGCCTTCGCGCTTGATAGATAAATCTTTTGTGCGCTTGCCTTGGCTCTTGCCATTAATAAAAAGCTCTGCCGAAGGATGATTTGTATAAACAAATACAGGAGTCACTTCGCCCTCGCGTCCTTTCCAGCTCCAGTGAGGAAGGATATGAAGCGTGCTTTCGTCCTTGTTCCAGTGGCTGCGATACAGATAAAATCTGTCTTTAGGAATTCCTGCCAGGTCAACAGCCCCAAATAATGAACTGTGGCTTGGCCAGTTGCTATAGTATGGTGTTGGCTCGCCAAGGTAGTCAAATCCAGTCCAGATAAACTCACCAATAGCGTATGGCAAATCTTCGTGCTGAATGAAGTCATCTTCAGGAAGGTTAGACCAGCTGCAGTGCTCCACGTCATAAGACGATGCTTGGTGATCATCATACATAGCCATAGCTTTGCGCTCAACAGGGAATTTGTAAACACCGCGAGAGCTGAGCGTAGATGCAGTTTCGCTTCCTAATACAATTTGTTGAGGCAATTTCTCATAAGCATCGTGGTATCTAAATGGTCTGTAGTTGAATCCTGCTACATCCATAATAGCAGCCATGTTATTGTCATACACATGGTCAGGTCTGTCCATACCATTTGTCACAGGGCGTGTAGGATCTTCGCGGTGACAAATATCTTGCAAGAAGCGAGCTACTTTGGCACCCTCTTTGTGGCTTTGCTCTTCCACCTCATTACCAATACACCACATCACAACGCTAGGATTGTTGCGGAAATGATGCAATACGTTGGTCAAATCTTTTTCAGCCCACTCATTAAAGTATCTGTTATATCCGTTTCTTACTTTTGGAATAGCCCATTCGTCAAATGTCTCCACCATCAGCATCATACCCATCTCATCAGCAATGCGCACATATTCAGGAGCGGGCATGTTGTGAGATGTTCTTACGGCATTTACACCCATATCTTGTAGTATGCGAAATTGACGACGAATAGCAGCCTCGTTAACAGCAGCACCAAGAGGACCTAAGTCGTGGTGCATACATACACCCTGAAACATTACCTTTTCGCCATTTAAGTAAAAACCATCATTAGCTCTTACCTCCACAGTGCGAACACCAAAGGTGGTAGTGTATTCGTCCATCATTTCTCCATCCTGATATAGTTTTGAAATAGCAGTATAGAGATTTGGTTGATTAACACCCCAAAGAACAGGATTGTCAATAATCAAATCCTGAGAAAACTCATTTAGATCATACTTGTCAAGCTCAGACTCGCTAACGGCAACAGTGTTTTGCTCATTGTCTTTAATCTCAGTAATAAGCTTATAGTTGTTTCCGGCCTTAGCCTCAAGTTTAGTTTTAATATTCACTTTCGCAAACTCATCAGTCACCACAGGCGTAGTGATGTATGTTCCCCAAATTGGGATATGAGTTTCGGCAGTGGTAATAAGATGCACGTTGCGATAAAGCCCTGCACCGGGATACCATCTTGATTGCTCATCAAAGTTTTCCAATCTCACAGCAAGAGTATTCTCTGTGCCATCCTTTTTCACAAAGTCAGTGATGTCAAAATGAAACGTATTGTACCCGTTAGGCCAGAATCCTACCTCTTTGCCATTTACATACACGCGGGCATTGCTCATGGCACCATCAAATTTGATGTTTACCTTTTTGTTGTCAGACATGTTGGGCACAGAAAATTTATATCTATACCATCCAGCACCGGTAAAAGGTAATCCTCCGGTTCTGCCATAGTGCTCAATAGCAGTAGTTTGTCCATCTTGCACAATAGCCATACGATGAATATCGTTCGACTTATCGAATGGACCATAAATAGCCCAGTCGTGTGGTATGGTAACTGATTGCCATGACGAGTCGTCATACTCTGCCTCATAGGATGCAGGATTGTCTTGGCGAGTAAACTTCCAGCCCTTTGTCAGGCTCACTTCCGTTCGCTGTTGTGCCGATGCATTTGGAGCAATAAGCCAAATAGCCAGCATAATTAAAATCAATTCTCTCTTCATTTGATAACTATTTATAGTATTATTGTTTTATCCTATATTAAATAACCTAACAACAAAGAAACATCATTTTTGTGTATAAAGCAAAATGGAATATTGGTTATTTGTAGTAAATTGTTAACTATTTAGCAAATATCCCAAAAGTTAAAAATCAAATTATATTTGCATTTTAATATTTCATGCTATACATTTGCAACAAAATAAGCAGTAAATGAATAATATTATAACAAATAGATATTGGTGGCGCAACTTACAACTCACACATAGTCGTAAGGAGAACAGCCGTATCTATATATGTAACGAATAATATTATAAACATATAATAACGAAAAAAATAGAAAAGCCTGTCGCACCTGCGACGGGCTTTTTTCGTTTAAACGCATTTTAAATACAAATTAAACAGCATTCAAAAAATAAAAAATATAATTATGCAAAGTTATTCAGTTGACAAATCAGGATTTTACGGCGAGTTTGGCGGAGCATTTATCCCCGAAATACTTCATCGCTGCGTTACCGAACTTCAGGACGCATATATTGATATCCTGGAGAGCGAATCATTTAAAGAAGAGTATGACGAACTATTGAAAAACTACGTAGGGAGGCCATCACCCCTTTATCTGTCAAAGCAATTATCCCAAAGATATGGTTGTAAGATATACTTAAAGCGTGAAGACCTAAACCACACGGGGGCACACAAGATCAACAACTCTATAGGGCAAATACTTATAGCAAAGCGAATGGGCAAAAAGAGAATAATTGCCGAAACAGGAGCAGGACAGCACGGAGTGGCAACAGCCACAGTGTGCGCACTAATGCAAATGGAGTGTATAGTGTATATGGGCAAAACAGATGTTGAACGCCAGGCACCAAACGTGAGAAAGATGGAAATGCTGGGAGCAACCGTTATCCCCGTCACCTCAGGCAACATGACACTAAAAGATGCAACCAACGAAGCCATACGCGACTGGTGCACCAACCCCAATGACACACACTATATAATAGGCTCAACAGTGGGTCCACACCCATATCCCGATATGGTGGCACGCCTACAATCAGTAATTAGCGAAGAGATTAGAAAACAACTACTGCAAAGTGAAGGGCGAGAAGTTCCCGACTACCTGATAGCCTGTGTGGGCGGAGGCAGTAATGCTGCGGGCACTATCTATCATTATCTTAATGACGATGTGAAGATAGTTTTGGCCGAAGCCGCAGGCAAGGGCGTTGACAGTGGCGAGTCGGCAGCAACCATTCATCTGGGCAGCACAGGCATTATACACGGCTGCAAGACATTGCTAATGCAAACGGAGGATGGACAAATCACAGAACCATACTCCATATCAGCAGGGCTAGATTATCCAGGTGTGGGACCAATACATGCACACCTTGCCACCACCCAGCGAGCACAAGTAGTAGCCGTAGATGATGATGAGGCCATAAAGGCAGCTTTTGAACTAACCCGCAATGAGGGAATTATACCTGCACTAGAATCTGCACACGCATTGGCAGCACTCAATAAAGTAGAATTCAGCCCAACAGATGTGGTAGTGCTCACACTCTCAGGAAGAGGAGACAAAGACCTCGACACCTATTTCAAATACCAATCATTGATTTAATCATGACTCATAAAAATCATAGCATTATGAAATATAAATTTACAACAAACACCAAAAAGGTAATGGGCGATTTACATACACCCGTTAGTCTTTACTTGAAAATAAGAGATGCATTTCCTCAATCGGCCTTGCTGGAAAGCTCCGATTATCATTCAAACGAAAATAGCAAGTCATTTATAGGCTTACAGCCAATTGCCAATATTGATATTAATAATGGAGAAGTGCTTGAGATATTGCCTGATGGCACGCACCATACAGCCATGCTTTCTGACACATATACAATATCAGAAGCGGTGACAAGATATATGTCTAAGTTTGAGATATCGGGACAAAACTCAGAAGTATTTGGCCTATTTGGATACACAACGTTTAACTGCGTAAAATATACCGACAATATCAAAATAAAAGAGAGCAAAGAAGACAGAAACGATGCTCCCGATATGAGATATATCCTTTACAAAATACTGATGGTGTTTGATCATCAAAATGATGAGTTGACCCTAGTAGAGCTCTTGACCGATGGGGAAGAGAGCAAGCTAAGCAAAGTGGAGAGCCTGATTAATGCACGCAACTTTGCATCATACAATTTTCATAAAGATGGAGATGAGTGGAGCACGATAAGCGATGAGGAATTTAAGTCAAACGTTAGAGAAGGAATCAATCAATGTCTTGAGGGCAATGTGTCGCAAATAGTACTATCGCGCCGCTTTGTGCAACAATTCACGGGCGATGACTTTAAGGTATATCGTGCACTGCGCACTATCAATCCCTCGCCATATCTGTTCTATTTCGACTTTGGAGGATTTCGCATATTTGGCTCATCGCCCGAAACACATTGCCAAATCAGAGGAGAGGTAATAAGTATAGACCCAATAGCCGGAACAGCAAAGCGCACCGGAAAGATAAGCGAAGACCAGGCAGCAGCCGAAAGACTGAAGCTAGACCCAAAGGAAAATGACGAACACATGATGCTTGTTGACCTTGCACGTGCCGACCTAAGTCTTAATGCACACAATGTGAGACTCGACTTTTTGAGACAAGTGCAATATTACTCGCACGTGATACACCTAGTATCCCGAGTAAGCGCAACGCTAAACGAAGATGCAAACAAGATAAAGGCCTTCTTTGATACATTTCCTGCAGGCACACTATCAGGTGCACCTCGTGATAAGGCAATGCAACTGATATCTGATATAGAGCTGCACAACAGAGGAGCATATGGCGGCTGCATTGGCTTCATTGGTTTTAATGGTGACATAAGTCAGGCAATAACAATCAGAACATTTGTTAGCCGTGACAATCAATTATGGTATCAGGCAGGTGCCGGGGTGGTAAAACAAAGCACTGACGAAGGCGAACTTCAAGAAGTAAATAATAAGCTAAATGCATTGAAAAATGCAATTAATATGGCAGCATCTATTCACAACAATTAAAACAGACGGTTATGATGAAAAATATATTACTAAAGCTATTAGATTATCAATATCTAAATCAAAATGAATCGCGCCAGTTGCTTATCTCCATTGCCAGGGGCGAAGTATCAGACTCGCAAGTATCGGCCATTATCACCATCTTTTTGATGCGAAGCATATCTGTTGATGAGGTGTTGGGCTTTAGAGATGCCCTGCTTGAGATGTGTATCCCTGCCGACTTTAGCCAATACAAAGCAATAGACATAGTGGGCACGGGCGGCGATGGCAAAAATACATTCAATATATCCACCACAGCCAGTTTTGTGGTAGCAGGTGCAGGATATCCCGTGGTGAAACATGGCAACTATGGCGCCACATCTCTAAGTGGATCAAGCAATGCAATGGAAGCGCAGGGCGTGAAGTTTACAACCGATATGGATAAACTGAAAAAGAGTATCGAAGAGTGCAATATTGCATATCTTCACGCACCATTGTTTAGCCCCGCCTTGAAGGCAGTGGCACCTGTGAGAAAAAGCCTTGGTGTGCGCACATTCTTTAATGTGCTGGGACCGCTTATCAACCCCTCAGACCCGGAATATCAACTGCTAGGCGTGTATGATTTGTCAATGTCTCGACTTTACAACTATATTTACCAGGCAAACAAAAAGAACTTTGGTATAGTGCATAGCCTTGACGGGTATGATGAGATTTCTCTTACAGGACAATTTAAGGTGGTGACTAATAAAGGAGAGCAGCTATTTAGCCCCGAAGATGTGGGCTTTGAGAGAGTAGAACATAAGGACATCTCAGGAGGAGAAACTCTGGAAGAGGCCGTATCAGTGTTTAATAAAGTGCTAGAGGGCACTGCCACCACACAACAAATAAATGTGGTGATAGCAAATGCAGCATTTGCAATTCAAGTAATAGAGCAAGACAAAACTATTGACCAGTGTGTGGAAATAGCACAAGCTTCGCTCTACGAAAAAAAGGCAAAAGCCGTGCTATCTAAGTTTGTAGAAATAAATAGCTAGCACGCATCCAATTAATTATAAATCTTAAAGCAAAAATAAAATGACAGATATATTATCCACCATAGTGCAACAAAGACGAAATGATGTGGAGTTGCTAAAGAAACAAATAGATATCAAACAGCTAGAGCAAGATATTGCCGATTGCACTTTACCCAATTACTCACTGGCTGATGCGTTGGCACAATCGAGCACAGGTATTATTGCCGAATTTAAACGCCGCTCGCCCAGCAAGCAGTGGATTAATAAAGGAGCCGAGGCAAAAACCATCACTACGGGATATGCCAATGCCGGCGCGGCAGCATTGTCGGTGCTGACAGAGCCACATTTCTTTGGTGGAAACGTGAGCGACCTGATAACTGCAACTGAGAATGTGAATATCCCGGTACTGAAAAAGGATTTCATTGTTGACGAACTTCAAATCCTGAACGCACGACTGGAGGGAGCAAGTGCCATATTACTTATAGCTGCGGCATTATCAAAGGATGAGGTAAATAACTTTACCGATTTGGCATTGCAGCTTCAGCTGGATGTATTGCTGGAGCTACATGATGAAAGCGAGCTAGACTACATCACGCCCCATCACAATATAATTGGCATAAACAATCGCAACTTGGGAACATTTAGCACCGATATTCAAAAATCGTTTGATATGGCAAAGTATCTTCCTAATGATGCCATATTGGTGGCAGAGAGTGGTATATCATCGCCCGCCACTGTTGCCCAGCTACGTCAAGCCGGATATAGAGGTTTTTTGATTGGCGAGAACTTTATGAAAACAGATGATCCCGAACAGGCGCTTGCCCAGTTTATCAATCAAATATAATAGCAATGATAATAAAAGTGTGTGGAATGCGTGATGCGCAAAACATCAAAGATGTAGAATCGCTGGGGGTGGATTGGATGGGATTTATTTTCTATCCAAAATCTCCAAGGTATGTTGATGCAGTTCCATCATACCTTCCCGACAATGCAAAAAGAGTGGGGGTGTTTGTAAATGAATCTGCGCAGAACATCAAACAAATATGCAGCAAATACTCATTAGATATTGTGCAGCTACATGGCAATGAATCGCCCGATATGTGTGCCCGGCTTATGGAAGACGGACTCACTATAATCAAGGTATTATCAGTAAAAGATACCTTCCCCACAGAGTTGTCGAAAAGTTATCAACAGGCTTGTCACTATCTGCTGTTTGATACCCACACTGCAGATTATGGCGGTTCGGGCAGTAAGTTTAGTTGGGATATAGTTAGTGACTATCAGCATGATACGCCCTTTCTGCTAAGCGGAGGTATATCTGCCAATGATGCAGAATCGATAATGAAAATCAACCACCCGCAACTTATCGGCATAGATATCAACAGCCGTTTTGAAACAAAGGCTGCATTTAAAAACGTATCACTCATCAATCAATTTATAAAACAAATAAGGAATTATGAACAGAATAGATAACCTCTTCCAAAATAAAAATAGCGATATATTATCAATATATTTCACCGCAGGATATCCTGTGCTTAACGACACTGCACCTATTATCCGTGAACTGGAAAAGAATGGTGTTGACCTCATCGAAATTGGCATCCCCTTTAGCGATCCAATGGCCGATGGGGCTGTAATTCAGGCATCTGCAAATCAGGCTCTGCACAATGGTATGACATTGAAAGTGCTTTTTCAACAACTTATCAACATCCGTCAGCAGGTGTCGATACCTTTAGTGTTGATGGGATATCTGAACCCTATTATGCAATATGGTTTTGAATCGTTTTGCCAAGATGCTGCACGCTGTGGCATTGATGGAATTATCATCCCCGACCTGCCCTATGATCAGTATATCAAAGACTATAAGGCAGTTGCCGAAAAGCATGGGCTACATATGATAATGCTAATCACGCCCGAAACATCCGACGAGCGCATACGTCTTATTGATGATAACAGCAATGGCTTTATCTATATGGTGTCATCAGCTTCTGTCACGGGCGCTAAATCGGCTTTTGGTGATACCAATTTGCAATACTTTGAGCGAATTAATGGCATGAATCTTCGCAATCCTCGACTCATTGGCTTCGGAATATCCAACAAGCCCACCTTTGATGCAGCCTGTGCCCACTCATCAGGTGCAATTATTGGCAGCAAGTTTGTATCGCTATTGGCATCGGAGGATAGTGTGGAGCAAGCCGTGCAAAAATTAGTAGAATCCATAAGGTAATGTGCGCTAAATGTAAAATTACATTTTGAATAAAATGGTCATTAATCGTCAAATGTAATTTTACATTTTTAGTTTCAGAGCCGTTTATTGCAAAATGTACTTTTACATTCAGTGTTCCGGCACTCTTTTGAGCAAAATATAAATCTATATTAACCATATCCTGAAGTGATTGTGTTAATATGAATAAACAGGACGGCGTTCAGCATAGTTTTTGTTGCAATTGTGCCTTAATTTTGGGGTGAAAAGCATCATTTTTAGCCTAATGTAAATTTACATTTTTAGTTCCAGAGTCATTGTTCTAAAAATGTAATTTTACATTAGGTCAGAATCTGTCAGTTGGGTTAAAATTATTTGCATTTGATTTGATATTTCGTGTTAATGTATTTAAACCAGGTGTGCTTTTAATTGGATTTGCTTCTTTTTAGCTCAACTTAATCTTGTATTTAGGTGTATTTGATGATGCATTGGTTTTGAAAAGCGTTTCCTCTGCTTGTTAACCTGCTGTTGGTTTGATAGATAGGTTTTGCGAGGAGGAGGTTTTATTGGTATTAGCTTTTTGTTACATTTCAAAAATGTGGTTTGTATATAAATGTGAATTGCGAGATTGTGGTATTATGTGATGTGTTGTTAGTGATAATTGACTATGTGTAGTGCAACGTTTTTATGCAATCCATCATCTTATAGATATGAGCGCATGTTGAAAGCTAATTGTAAAATTAAAAATACAAACAAACTATTATTATGTACAAGAAAATCATTCTTTTAATTTTCACTTCTATTCTGCTGTTGAGCTGCAACAAGAGTGAGAATCCATTTCCTGAGGTGGAGCTTATTGTGGCTTCAGAATACCGTGTGGGTATCGACTGGGGTTCGGGTGAAGATGGGCCCTTCCTGCAAATAAAAGAGGTGGGCAGCTCAGACGACTACTGGTCTGTGGCTTATGGAATAGAGGGCTTCGATTATGAGCCCGGATATGAATATCTATTAAGGGTCTATAAGATTAAAACTGATGAACGGTTACAAGACGTTCCCGACCACACATACAAACTAATTAAAATTATATCGAAAACTAAAGCTGAGAATTTACCTCTA